>JASFEC010000147.1:0-6258 GCA_050125045.1 Gammaproteobacteria bacterium
AAGGAGAACCGCGAGATCCCGGCGCTGCGCTACGAGTACGTCTACCGCCTGAAGCAGGAATTCCCTGAGCTGACTGTGGTGCTGAACGGCGGCGTGCGGGATATTCACTCGGTACGCGCTCACCTGGCGCAGGTCGACGGCGTGATGATCGGCCGCGAGGCCTACCACAACCCCTATTTCCTGGCGGAGCTGGAGCACGCGCTTAACGGGATCCCGCTGCCGACGCGAGAGGCAGTCATGGCACGGTACCTGGAGTACGTGGAGCGCCGGCTCGCGGAAGGCCTGCGCCTGAACGCCATGACCCGCCACGTGCTCGGGTTATACCTGGGCCAGGCCGGGGCGCGGCGCTGGCGGCGCCGGCTCGCCGAGGGGGCTTGTCAGGCCGGTGCCGGGGTAGAGGTGATCCGCGATGCGATGAAGGGGTTACCGGAGCCTGCAGCGACCGGCAACGCCTGAAGCAGCCGCCCCGCTAGCGGGCGCCGCCAGTGGCGGTGGCCGGCTGCTTCGCGAACTCCCCGAAGTCGTCCTCCACGTTGGCCGCGATCCAGACGAGTGGAGCGTAGGCAGCGACGGCCTGCCTGAGCGCGCCGGGGTCGACCTTGTCCAGGGTGTCGTTCGCGGAGTGGTGCAGGTCGAAGTACTCCGTCATGTCGTGGCGCAGCGAGAGCACCGGCATGCCCTCTGCGCGCAGCGTGGAGAGGTCGGCCCCGCCGGTCGCGCTGTTGTCGCCGGCCGCGATGCCTAGCGGCTCGACGACGTTCTGCATCGCCGCGACGACGGGGAAGGCTTTATCTGCCACGCCACTGTCCAGGCGGTAGATCAGGCCGGCGCCGCCGTCGGCCTCGATGCCGATCACGTGCCGCTCCCCGGACTGCATCGCCGCGGCGGTGTAGGTACGTGAGCCGTCGAGGCCGCGTTCTTCGTTGGCATACAACACGAGGCGGACGGTGCGCGCGGGACGGCGCGGCATCATGGCGATGAATCGGGCCGCTTCCATCAGGACCGCCACGCCGGTCGCGTTGTCCTGCGCGCCGGTACCAAGGTCCCAGGAGTCGAGGTGGGCGCCCATGATGACGATCTCGTCCGGCTTCTCGGCGCCACGGATGTCCGCGATGATATTTGCCGAGCGCGTGGGCTGCAGCTCGCGCGCGGTCGAGTGGAGGTACATCCGCACTTCCTCGCCCGAGGCAAACTGCGCCCCGAGCAGGTCGGCATCCGGGTTGGAGAGCGCGAAGGCCGGGATGCGGCGGGTGTCTTCTTTGTAGCGCAGGCTGCCCGTATGAGCCAGTCGGTTGTTCGAGGTGCCGACCGAGCGGATGACCAGCGCCACCGCGCCGCGCTCGGCCGCTGCCGAGGGGCCGCTGCTCCGCTTCTGCACGGCCGGACGATAGCCGCTGCCGTCCCGCTTGCGTTCCATCCGCTCGTCGATGAACACGATTTGTCCGCGCACCTCTTCCGGCGCGGCGGCCTCGAGCTCGGCCAGGCTCTCGAAGCGGATCACGGCGGCCTCGATCCCTGCCTCGGGCGTACCAATGCTCCGGCCCAGCGCCGTGGCGACAAGGTTCTGGGGGAAAGGCTGGGTGATACTGACCTCCGCGGTGCCGCGGTCCCAGGCCGACACGTTCACGGCCTGCGGCCGGATCTCGTCGAAGCCGATTTCCGCCAGGTTGCTCAGGGCCCAGGCGACGGCGGCACGGTCGCCCGCCGAGCCGGCCGGCCTTGGTCCCACTTCGGTCGTGAGCGACCAGGCATGACGCCAGGCATCGCTGTCGGCAAAGGCCCGGTCGCGCAGTTCCGCGGCTTCCTCGAGCAACTCCCGGGGCGGCTCCGAGCCGAGTGCCAGGCCGGGGAAGAGCAGGGCGGACAAGAGGGCGAGCAGCGGCCGTAACTGGGTGTGGCTCGAGGCGGCGGCAATCACGGGCATCGGACAGGCTCCGGGAGTTCGGCGGGGGCCGTGGGCAACGGGCGCTTACTGTACAACATCGTCGTGGCCGGTCACGACCCCCCGCGGGGCGCTAGAATGTGCCGCTCCGGACAGCGCCGGGTGACAAGGACAGCGGCATGGCAGACAAGCGCAAGGGCGGCAAAAAGGGCAAACACAAGGGCGCCACGGCGCGCGGCAAGCGTCTGCCCACGGCGACCATGGCCGATGTCGCGGACCGGCACGTCCTGTACGAGGGGTCGGTGCAGAGCGTCGAGCACGAGGTCGAGTTCCTGGCTGCGACCTTCAGGAGCCTGGCCGGGCGCAAGGCGTTCACCCTGCGGGAGGATTTCTGCGGCACCGCGGCCGCGGCCTGTACCTGGGTCCGAAGCGACCGGCGCCGTTGTGCAGCGGCCGTGGACATCGATCCCGAGGTGCTCGACTGGGGGCGGCTCCACCACGTGGCCGAGCTGAAGACGAAGCAGCGCGAACGCATAGCGCTGATCCAGGGGGACGTGCGCACGGCCGACACGGCCACGGCGCTGGCGGCGCTACCCGGCGGCAGTGCGCTCGCCGACATTGTCGTGGCGTTCAACTTCAGCTGGTGGACCTTCAAGACCCGCGCCGAGCTGGTGGGCTATTTCCGCGCCGTGCACGACGCCCTGGCCGCCGACGGCGTCTTCATGCTCGACATTTACGGGGGCGCCGATGCCTACGTCGAGCAGGAGGAGGAAACCGAGTACCCGGCCTACACCTATGTCTGGGACCAGCACAGCTTCGATCCCATCACCGCCCGCTATCGCTGCTATATCCACTTCCGGTTCCCCGACGGCTCGGAGCTGCCGCAGGCTTTCTGCTATGACTGGCGGCTGTGGACCCTGCCGGAGCTGAGGGAACTGCTGGTCGAGGCGGGCTTCTCGCGCTCGGTCGTGTACTGGCAGGGCGAGGACGAGGAGGGCGAGCCGAGCGGCGAGTTCTCTGCGGTGGAGCAGGGCGAGAACGACCCGGCCTGGATCGCGTACGTCGCCGCGGTCAAGGAGGAGGGCACAGACTGATTGGGGCGACGGGCCGCAGAAAAGCGCCGGAGCGGCTATCATTGCACTCGATTTGAATTAACATAACGAGTCGAAAGCCGCGGGACGCCGGGCGCACAGGATCAGGGAGCCATGTCCAGGGAGAATTCAGTCGCCGTTCTGTTCGCCGATGTCGTCGGCAGCACCGAGCTGTACGAGGTCCTGGGCGACTTCAAGGCGCGCGAGACCGTGGGCCAGTGCATCGACGTCATGCGCCGCGCCACCGAGGCTTACAACGGCCGCGTCGTGAAGACCATCGGCGACGAGGTGATGGCGACCTTCCCGACGGCGGACGGTGCCATGAACGCCGCGCGCGATATGCAGACGGCCATCAGCAAGGGCGAGGTGGTTTCCGCCGGCGGCGCGCCGCTCGCGATCCGCGTCGGCTGCGATTTCGGGCCGGTGATCCCCGAGGAGCGGGACGTGTTCGGGTCGACCGTGAACACCGCCAACCGGGTCACCAGCCAGGCGAAGGCTGCGCAGGTGCTGATCACCGAGACCATGGTGGCGAACCTCGGCCCCGAGTGGCGGTCCGCGGTGCGCCAGATCGACCTGGCGCCGCTCAAGGGCAAGAGCGGCGAAGTGGCGATGTATGAGGCGCTGTGGCAGTCCGAGGACGTCACCAGCATGCTGCCCACCATCAAGTGGGGCGAAGAACACAAGAAGAAGACGCGCGGCAGGATGCGCCTGCGCTACCTCGGCAAGGAAGTGATCGTCGACCCCTCCCGCCCGCATGCGACGTTGGGACGGAGCGAGGAGAACGACCTGGTCGTGAAGGGCAACCTGATCTCGCGGCTGCATGCCCGGGTCGAAATGAGCCGCGATCGCTTCATGCTGGTCGACCAGTCGACCAACGGCTCTTTCATCGTGACCCGCAAGGGCGAGGAAGTGTTCGTGCGGCGGGACAGCGTCCAGCTCAGCGGCGAGGGCGTGATCGGCCTCGGTCGCGTGGTCCAGCCCGGCTCCGCCCAGGCGATCACTTTCATCCAGGAAGATTGACGGCGCGTCCCAGCCAGTCCGGAATGAACCCCGAAAACAACGAGGCCCTCCGGGGAGGGCCTCGTCGCGTTATCGCAGCGGCATGGCCGCCGGCTTCAGGCGGCTTTCTTGGCGCTGGTCTTGCGCGCCGTCGCCTTGCGGGCAGTCGCCTTGCGGGTGGTGGTCCGCCTCTTGGCCGGGGCCTTGCGGGTCGTCCGCTTCTTGGCGGTCGCCTTGCGGGCGGCCGGCTTCTTGCGGGCCGGTGCCTTCTTCGGGGCGCCGAGGGCGCCGAAGTCGACCACGATCACGTCCTTCAGGTCACTGATATCCTTGGCCTTGGCCGCCTTTTCGATGCGGCCGGCGCTGCCGTCGATCAGCTCGTCGAGGACCTTGACCTGCTGCTTGAGCAGCTCCTCGATGCGCTTGTGCGACAGGTTGTTCAGCTTCAGGGCGGCGTCGGTGAAGGCGTCGACCGGCTTCCTGGTTCGGCTGATCAGCCCGGCGGTCTCGAGACCGGCGGTCCGCAGGCCGGCAACCGCACGGTCGGCCAGCTGGCGCGACTCGGCCTTCAGGCTGTCGGCAAATTGTTCGATTCGGTTCATCATGTCATCAACTCCGTTAGCATGGTGCGGTGCAGCAATGATGCATTGCACAATATACGCTTTCTGGCGCAGGAGTCAACCCGTTGAGATCAATTTCCCCACTGCTTTCCCTGAGCGCCGGCCTCGCGCTGGCGCTCGCCGCCATGGGTGCGCCGGCCCAGGAGAGCGAGGCACCAGAGCCGACGGTGACGCGCGGTCCGACGGTGGTGCTGATGCCCCCGGCGGTGTCGGTGTCCTGGGCCTGGATCGTCCCGGACGCGGATGGTGAGGGGGAACGTGTGGTCTTTGCGTCGCCCGTCGATCTTGAAACGCCGGTAGAGCGGCTCGGGACGATCCGCTTCCGTTACGAGGGCGAGCGCGCGGCCGCTGCGCTGGAAATCGACGTGCCTCTGCCACCGAACCTCGAGTACGTCATGGACAGTGCCACCGGCCCGGGGGCTGAGGGCAGGTATCTCGAGGAGACTCGCCGCATCCGCTGGGTCGTGCCGGGTCCGCTGGAGCCGGGCACTGTCGGCCTCGTCTCGTTCCGAGCGCTCCCGCGGGTCGCCGCCACCGAGGATGCCGGAGACGTGCGTTGAGCCGCCGGAGCGACAGCGGGGCGAAACGCAAGCAGGGCGTCCGCTCGGGCGGGGACCACGGCAGCCACCGCAGCCGCGGCCGCCCGCCGGGCGGCTGGCGGCGGTTCCGGCGTGCGCTCCTCTGGGGCGGGCTCGCGGGGCTGGTGGTCCTCTTGGTCTGGCTCGCCTGGCTGGATGCGCGCATCACCAGCCAGTTCGAGGGCCGGCGCTGGGACCAGCCGGCGCAGGTGTTCGCCGAGCCGGTGGAGCTGTACGCCGGCCTGCCGCTCCGCGTGGAAGATTTTGCCAGGCTGCTCCGCGCCCAAGGCTACCGGCAGGCGGACGGCAGCGCCCCGCGTCCGGGCTTCTGGTGGCGGGAGGGCCCCAGCGTAAGGCTGGTCACGCGTCCTTTCCGCTTCCCCGACGGCGAGCAGCCGCCGATCGTCGCCCAGGTGGATTTCAGCGGTGGGGGCGTGGGCCGCATCCGGGACCTCGAGGGCCGCGAGATGCCGCTGCTGCGGCTGGACCCGATGCGGATCGGCAGCATCTTCCCGGCCCATGGCGAGGACCGCATCGTGCTCGCGCCAGGAGAGGTGCCGGCGCTCCTCGAGGAGGCCCTGATCGCGGTCGAGGATCGCCGGTTCCGCGACCACCTCGGCATCGATCCGGCGGGCATCGGCCGGGCCCTGCTGGTGAACCTGCGCGCCGGCGAGGTGCGCCAGGGCGGCAGCACGCTGACCCAGCAGCTGGTGAAGAGCTATTTCCTCGACAGCCGGCGGACGCTCGGCCGCAAGATCACCGAGGCCTTCATGGCGATCCTGCTGGAGCGCCATTTCGACAAGGCCGACATCCTCACCGCCTACGTCAACGAGGTCTACATGGGCCAGGACGGCCCGCGAGCGATCCACGGCTTCGGGCTGGCCAGCGCCTTTTACTTCGGCAAGCCCCTCGCGGAGCTGGATACGGCGGAAATCGCCACGCTCGTGGCCGTCGTGCGCGGGCCCTCTTTTTACCATCCCTGGCGCCATCCCGAGCGCGTGCGGGAGCGGCGCGACCTGGTGCTGACGCTGCTGGCGGAACAGGAGGTGATCGACGCGGGACAGGCCGAGCGCGCCGCCGGGCAGCCG
>JASFEC010000148.1:0-6211 GCA_050125045.1 Gammaproteobacteria bacterium
GGAGGCGGCGCACATGTCCGAGCACGGCATCGTGTTCGGCACGCCTAAGATCGAGCTCGACAAGCTGCGCGGCTGGAAGGAGGGCGTGGTCGGGCGGCTGACCAAGGGTCTCGGCCAGATGGCGAAGCAGCGCAAGGTGAAGGTGCTGCACGGCACGGCGAAGTTCACCGGCCCGCATACCCTTCAGCTCGACGGCCCGGACGGCAAGGAGGAACTCAGCTTCCGCCAGTGCATCATCGCCGCCGGCTCCGAGTCCATGGCGCTGCCCGGCCTGCCCGACGACCCGCGGGTGATGGACTCCACCGGCGCGCTGGCGCTGGAAGAGCTGCCGAAGACCTTGCTCGTCATCGGCGGCGGCATCATCGGCCTGGAGATGGCCTGCGTGTACGACGCACTCGGTGTGAAGGTCAGCGTGGTCGAGCTCACCGGCACACTGATGCCTGGCGCAGATCGCGACCTCGTGCGGCCGCTGGAGAAGCGCATCAAAGCCCGCTATGCGGCGCTCATGACCGGGACCAAGGTCACCGGGGTCAAGGCGCTGAAGGGCGGCATCAAGGTCAGCTTCGAGGGCAAGAACGCGCCGGACAAGCCGCAGACCTACGACCGCGTGCTGGTGGCCGTGGGTCGCCGGCCGAACGGCGAGGCGATCGACGCAGCCGCCGCGGGCGTCAAGGTCGAGCGCGGCTTCGTCCCCGTGGACCGCCAGCAGCGCACCAACGTGAGACACATCTTCGCCATCGGCGACATCGTCGGCCAGCCCATGCTGGCCCACAAGGCGACGCACGAAGGCAAGGTCGCGGCCGAGGTCGCCTCGGGCGAGAAGAGCGCCTTCGACGCCCGCGTCATTCCGTCGGTCGCCTATACCGATCCCGAGGTCGCCTGGGTCGGCCTCACCGAGGACCAGGCGAAGGTGCAAGGCGTCGCCTACGAGAAGGGCGTGTTCCCCTGGGCCGCCTCCGGCCGCTCGCTGGCCATCGGCCGCGAGGAGGGCGTCAGCAAGCTGCTGTTCGACCCCAAGAGCGGGCGGCTCCTGGGCGCCGGCATCGTCGGCACCAACGCCGGCGACCTCATTTCCGAGGCCGCCCTCGCCATCGAGATGGGCTGCGACGGCGCCGACATCGGCCTCACCATCCATCCGCACCCCACGCTCTCCGAGACCGTCGCCATGGCGGCCGAAGCCTTCGAGGGGACGCTGACGGATCTTTACCTGCCGAGGAAGCGCGGGAAGTAGCACCGGGCCCTTTGCATGTTTGTCCGTGGCGCTTGTTACGTCTATCTTGAGCTGAGTGAGGTGGACTCAGGGTCAAACGCTTGAACCACGGGCCTCTAACCAGGAGAGCGACATGAGCACGGAACACAAGCACGATCAGGACGACCACAAGCAAGACCGCGCAGATCACGAGAGATGGCTGCTGGAGCACCGCAGCTGGCGCATCGAGCACAGTAATCTGCTCGCTGCATTGCGTCGTGTCGAGGCTGAGTTGCACGCGCATGAAGCGCATCTCTTGGAGCATGAGCAAGTGATCGCATCGCACGAAGCCGAGATCTCGCGCCATGAGCAGCAGATCCATGAGCACGATCGCACGGGGGACGGCCGAGGACACGACGCGGCCCATGCCGAGCATGGGGCACATCACCAGGCCCACGTCGATTTCGGACGCCAGCATGAGCAAATGCGCGAGCGCCATGAGACGGTCTGTCGCAAGCTTGCGGTGGTGCTGGCAACCCTGAAAGAAGACTGACGATTCACTTCCCTCCCGGACTGGTAGAAGCGAATAGCGGAGAGACGACCGGGGCGGAAGCTCTGAGTCCGGGTAGAGAGGACCGGTGTACAGCCGACAAGCCAATACAAGCCGCGTGACGCGGCTTCTGGGGAGCGGGCTCGCCCTCGTCATGCTCGCGCCGGCGGGTGCCCCAGGGATGCCCGTTCCGTCGCCGTCCTTTGAGTTCACCCGCGGCGCGCTGGCGACGGCGGATTTCGGCGCCGCGCGCCTGTCCGGCGCCGAGAACCGCATCACGTTCGACGCCGCGGAGCGGCCATGGGCTGGCGGCGAGTTCCGCTGGGCGCTCGATTACGCCTACCAACGCTACGAGTACCGCGGGCTGCCGACCCGCAACCGCGACCTGCACCGGCTGGAGGTGCCGCTGGCCTGGCGGGGCGAAGGGCGGGCGGCATGGTCGGCCGAGCTCCGGCCACTCGTCGCGGCTTCCTCGAACGTCTTCAAGGAACTTTGGTCGCGGGGCAGCAGCGACGACCTGATGCTGCACGGCCGGCTGCTGCGCGAGCAAGCTCCGATTGGCGCCGGCTGGGGCTGGCGCGCCGGCGTCGCCTACGATGACGCCTTCGGCACCGAGGAGATCTACCCGGTCGCGGCGCTGTTGCGGCAACACGAGGGTTTGCTGATGGAGTTTGGCTGGCCGGTGACGCGTACCATGTTGGAGCTCGGTGGCGGCTTCGCGGCGGGCGGAGAAGTCGCGCCGGCCGGCGCACGCTGGCACGTGACCAGCGACGAGCGCGACGGCGCCAGCTTCGACTACGAGGTACGGGCCTGGCGCGCCGGCGCCACGCTGCGCTGGGAGTCCCCGGGCGGGCTATTCCTCACCACCCGGGCCGGCCTGGAGTTCGAGCGGCGGCACCGGCTGGAGGACGATACCGGCGCCCGGATCAACCGTGCCGTCGACGAGGCCGCGTTCGTCGAGCTGGCCGCGGGCTATCGGTGGTAGCCGGCGCCTGAGCGCGGTGCCGCAGGCCTAGGGCGCTGGGCGCAACCGACGGGCGAGGTTGACTGCCAGCAGCACCACGGCCCCGGCCGCGATCCCCACCCCTGCGTTGAACAGCGCGGCGGTGAGCAGGCCGAGCGCGCCGCCGAGCCCGCCGGCCGCCTCATGCGCCCAGTGCGCCAGGGGCCCGATCCCGTGGACGATGATGCCGCCGCCCACCAGGAACATGGCGGCCGTGCCGGCAATGGAGAGGCCTTTCATCAGCCAGGGCGCCAGCCGCAGGATGCCGCGGCCGGCAGCCCTCGCGGCCTTCGATTCTTCCTGGCGCGACAGGTAGAGCCCGACGTCGTCCAGCTTCACGATCGCCGCCACCAGCCCGTACACGCCGGCCGTCATCAGCAGCGCGATTGCGACCAGCACGGCCACGCGCGTGCCAAAGGGCGCCGCAGCGACGATCCCGAGCGCGATGACGATGATCTCGGCCGAGAGGATGAAGTCAGTGCGGACGGCGCCCTTGATCTTCTGCCGCTCCAGCGCGACCAGGTCCAACTGCGGGTCAGTCACTGCGCGGACCAGCATTTCGTGCTCGGCCTGGTCCGCCGCCGGGCGATGCATGAGCTTGTGCGCCAGCTTTTCGCAGCCCTCGTAGCAGAGAAACAGGCCGCCGAGCATCAGCAGCGGCAGCACCGCCCATGATGCAACGGCGCTGATCACCAGCGCGACGGGGACGAGGATCGCCTTGTTGAGCAGGGAGCCCTTGGCCACCGCCCAGACCACCGGCAGCTCGCGCGCTGCGCGGATGCCCGTCAGCTGCTGGGCGTTCAGCGCGAGGTCGTCGCCCAGCACCCCGGCAGTCTTCTTGGTGGCGACCTTGCTGAGGACCGCCACGTCGTCGAGGACGGTGGCGATGTCGTCCAGCAGCGCGAGGAGGCTAGCGCCGGCCACGCCTAGCGAGCGTTCTCGGCGTCGATGATCGCGGCGATCTCGGCGGCCAGCCGGATCTGGGCGGCACGGCGGTCTTCCTCGCGCGGGCCCGGCCAGGCTGCCGAGATGGCGACGACCAGCCGGCGCGCGGGATCGACATGGATGAACTGGCCGAAAATGCCCCGCGCCTGGAAGGTGCCGTCGCCCAGGGGCCACCACTGGTAGCCGTAGCCGCCGGGGAAGCCGGTGTCGGCCTGGGTGCGGGTGGCGGCTTCCAGCCACCCCTGGGGCAGGATCGACTCGCCGTCGATACGGCCGTCGTCGAGGATGAACTGGCCGAAGCGTGCATAGTCGCGCAGCGTAGCCTGCAGGCAGCAGCCGCCCTGCTCGTTGCCGACGTGGTCGACCAGCCAGGTGGCGTCCTGCTCCATCCCGTAGGGCTGCCAGATCTTCTCCGCCAGGTACTCGGCCAGCGGCTTGCCGGTGGCCTTCATCACCAGCAGGCCGGCCAGATTGGTCTCGGGCGTCTTGTAGCGCCACTGCGTGCCGGGCTCGAACTCCCGCGGCTGGTGGCGCATGAACCCTACCGAGGCGTCGATACCGGGCGCCGGCGGCTCGCGGTAGAGGCGCCGGATGTCCGAGTCCGGATCCCCGTAGTCCTCGTTGAAGGCGACCCCGGAGGTCATGGTCAGCAGCTGGCGCACCGTCACGCCGTCGTAGGCGGTGCCCTCGAGCTCGTCGATGTAGCGCGTGATCTCCGCGTCGAGACCCTCGATATCACCGTCGCGGATGGCGGCGCCGACCAGGGTCGAGGTAATGCTCTTGGCGACCGAGAACGACGTCCAGCGGTCGCCCGCCGACTGCCCGAGGGCATAGCGCTCCAGGCGGACCTCCCCGTCGTGGACCACGATCAGTCCGGCGACGTACTCGTCCGCGATGAAGCGCGCCAGGCGCCCGGCCTGCGGCCCGCCGGTCTCGTAGGCGGCCAGTGGCTTGCCGGCCGGCAGCAGGGTCGGCGACTCGCCGGCAGCCACCGTGCGGGCCGGGAACAGTGTCTCCATGGCGCGGAAGCCGCTCTTCTTCTGCTCCAGGTCCCAGGTGAAGACCTCGGTGCCGCGGGTGTTGACAGGCTCCAGGCCGCTGCGCATTGCGGCGTCGTCGGCCGCGGCCGGCAGGGCGAGGAGGGCGGAGGCCGCGAGGAGCGCGGCGGCAGGTCGGTACGCGTTCATGGTCGGCATTATACTGGTGGGATTAAGCGATCGACGGAGCCTGCCCGAATGCAGATCAAGACCTTCCACCCGCCGCACCGGACCCTGATGGGCCCGGGCCCTTCCGACGTCCATCCGCGGGTGCTGGAGGCGCTCGGCCGGCCAACCATCGGCCATCTCGACCCGCAGTTCGTGGCGATGATGGACGAGCTCAAGCAGCTCCTGCAGTACGCCTTCCGTACCGAGAACCCGCTGACCATCCCAATCTCCGGCCCCGGCTCGGCCGGCATGGAGGCCGCCTTCGTCAACCTGGTGGAGCCGGGCGACACGGTTATCGTCTGCGTCAACGGCGTGTTCGGCGGGCGGATGAAGGAAAACGTGGAGCGCTGCGGCGCCGCCACCGTGGCGGTCGAGGACGCCTGGGGCCATCCCGTCGACGTGGACAAGGTCGAGCTGGCGCTGAAGGAGCATCCCGAGGCCAGCGTGCTGGCCTTCGTCCATGCCGAAACCTCGACCGGTGCGCGCTCGGACGCGGAGACGCTGTGCCGCCTGGCACACGAGTACGGCTGTCTGGTGATCATGGATGCAGTGACGTCGCTGGCCGGCATCCCGGTGGAGATCGATGCCTGGGGGGTCGACGCCGTGTACTCCGGCTCGCAGAAATGCCTGTCCTGCACGCCGGGCCTGTCGCCCGTGAGCTTCTCGCCCCGCGCCGTCGAGCGGATTCGCAGCCGCACGCATGCCGTGCAGAGCTGGTTCCTCGATCTCAACCTCGTGATGGGCTACTGGGGCAGCGCTGACACGACGCCCAAGCGCGCTTACCACCACACTGCGCCGATCAACGCGCTCTACGGCCTGCACGAGTCCCTGGTGATGCTGGCCGAGGAGGGACTCGCGGCGAGCTGGGCACGCCACCAGCGCATGCACGAGGCGCTCGCTGCCGGCCTGGAGGCGATGGGCCTGGAGTTCATCGTCGCTGCGCCCTGGCGCCTGCCTCAGCTCAACGCCGTGCGCGTGCCGGTCGGCGTGGACGAAGCCGCCGTCCGCCAGCGGTTGCTCGCCGAGTTCGACCTCGAGATCGGCGGCGGCCTCGGCGCCCTTGCCGGCAAGGCCTGGCGTATCGGCCTGATGGGCTATGCCGCCCGCCCGGAGAACGTTCGCCTTTGCCTCGAGGCGCTCGGGACCGCGCTGGCCGGCGCTGAGGGCATTGATGCCGCCGCGGGCTTGCCCGCGGCCCAGGCTCTGCTGGGGCGTGCCGCCGCCTGACCCGGCCCGGTAAGCGTCGTGGAACATACGGGCGAGCGCGCACGGGTGATTCGATAGAATCGGGCTCTCATCAGCGCCAGGACGTAATTTCG
>JASFEC010000149.1:0-6210 GCA_050125045.1 Gammaproteobacteria bacterium
GCGCGTGTTGCTGGTGCGCCCGCTTCGGGTACGGGCGGCGCTTCTTGAAGGCTTCAGGATTGCTGCATGGGCCGCCCGACCGACGGCAAACCGTGAAGCAAGTCACGGAAACTACCGAGGCCTCGCCGGAAACACAACCGCCCGCGCACGCGGCGCGGGCTGCATGTGACATAACGCTGCCCGGGAGGGCTGTTTATATAATTTTCTTGTACCGCAAGCGGTGCGGCTGGGCGGCTTCGTCGCCCTTGCGACGCTTCAGGTCCGCCTCGTATTCGGCGTAATTGCCCTCGAAGAACACGACTTCGCTGTTGCCCTCGAAGGCGAGGATGTGGGTGGCGATGCGGTCGAGGAACCAGCGGTCATGCGAGATGACGACGGCGCAGCCCGGGAACTCCAGCAGCGCCTCCTCCAGCGCCCGCAGCGTTTCCACATCCAGGTCGTTGGTCGGCTCGTCCAGCAGCAGCAGGTTGCCGCCGGCACGCAGGACCTTGGCGAGGTGGACGCGGTTGCGCTCACCGCCGGACAGGTTGCCGACATGCTTCTGCTGGTCGGGCCCCTTGAAATTGAAGCGGCCGACGTAGGCCCTGGAGGGCGTTTCGTAATTCCCGACGCGGATGACGTCCAGCCCGTCGGAGATTTCCTCCCAGACGGTCTTGTTCGCATCCAGCGCGTCCCGGCTCTGGTCGACGTAGGCGAGCTGCACGGTCTCCCCCCGGCGGATCTCGCCGCCGTCGGGCTGTTCCGAGCCGACGAGCATCCGGAACAGCGTGGTCTTGCCGGCGCCGTTCGGCCCGATCACGCCGACGATGGCGCCCTTGGGGATCTCGAAGGACAGGCCGTCGAACAGCAGGCGGTCGCCGAACCCCTTTTTCAGGTTCTTCGCCTCGATCACGAGGTCGCCGAGGCGCGGGCCCGGCGGGATGTAGATCTCGTTGGTCTCGTTGCGCTGCTGGTAGTCGCGCGACGACAGCTCCTCGAAACGGGCCAGGCGCGCCTTGCTCTTGGCCTGGCGCCCCCTGGGGTTGGTGCGCACCCACTCGAGTTCCTGTTTCATCGCCTTGATGCGGGCGGCTTCGGCCTTGGCTTCCTGTTCCAGCCGAAGCTCTTTCTGCTCGAGCCAGGAGGAGTAGTTGCCCTGCCAAGGGATGCCGAAGCCGCGGTCCAGTTCCAGAATCCAGCCCGCGACGTTGTCGAGGAAATAGCGGTCGTGGGTCACGGCGACCACGGTGCCCGAGTAGTCGTGCAGGAAGTGCTCCAGCCAGGCCACGGACTCGGCGTCGAGGTGGTTGGTGGGCTCGTCGAGCAGCAGCATGTCGGGCCGCGAGAGGAGGAGCCGGCAGAGCGCGACGCGGCGGCGCTCGCCGCCCGACAGCTTCGTCACGTCCGCATCCCACGGCGGCAGGCGCAGGGCGTCGGCCGCGATCTCCATCGTCCGCTCGGCCTCGTGGCCGCCAGAGGCCTGCAGGAGGTTCTCGAGCTCGGCCTGTTCCTTGGCGAGCGCGTCGAAGTCCGCATCCGGCTCCGCGTAGGCGGCGTAGATCTCGTCGAGCCGGGCCTGCGCGCCCTTCACATCGCCCAGCGCGTCCTCGACGTTGCCGCGGACGTCCTTGGCGGGGTCGAGTTGCGGCTCCTGCTCCAGGTAGCCGATCCGGATACCCGGCTGCGGCCGCGCCTCGCCCTCGATCTCGGGGTCGAGCCCGGCCATGATCCGCAACAGCGTGGACTTGCCCGCGCCATTGAGCCCGAGCACGCCGATCTTGGCGCCGGGGAAGAAGGAAAGGGAGATGTCGCGCAGGATGTACCGCTTGGGCGGCACTACCTTGGCGACGCGGTTCATCGTGTAGATGTACTGCGCCATGGATTTGCCGGGGATGTTGCTTCGACAGGGGCCGGCATTATGCGCCAGCGGCGGGCCCGCGTGAAATCCGGGCGCGTGCCGCCGGTGGGGCGGGACAGGCGTGTCACTTTCCGGGGGAGTGGTTTATGCTCGAATAAAACGGTTCCCAACGGAGCGTCGGGGTGTTTCTCAAGCGCAGGAAAAAAGCCGAGGTCCGGGTCCTCGCCGGGGAGTCCATCGCCGATTACGGTTTCGGCGACGGGCATCCCTTCGGCCAGGATCGGCACGACGTGTTCCTGCGCGGCCTGCGCGAGTACGACCTGGAGGGGCGGGTCTGGATCGAGGACCCGGAGCGACCCGCCAACCGCAGCGAGCTCGAGCTGTTCCACACACCGCGCCATGTCGGCTTCATCGAGCGCATGTCGCAGGAGGGAATCGGCTTCCTCGACGAGGGCGACACACCGGCTTTCCCGGGCGTCTACCACACGGCGGCCAACGTGGTCGGGGCGACGCTGCAGGCCGGAGAGCTACTGGCCACCGGCGAGGCGACGCGCATCTTCGTGCCGATTGCCGGCCTGCACCATGCGGCGCGTGACAAGACCTCCGGCTTCTGCGTGTTCAACGACGTCGGGGTTTTGATCGAGTACCTGCGCCAGCAGCATGGGATCCGGCGCATCGCCTACGTCGACATCGACGCCCACCATGGTGACGGCGTGTTTTACGGCTTCGCGTCCGATCCTGACCTGGTGTTTGCCGATATTCACGAGGACGGCCGCTTCCTGTTCCCGGGGACAGGCGCCCGCGACGAGACGGGCATCGGGCCGGGAGAGGGCGCCAAGCTGAACATCCCGCTCCACCCCGGCGCCGATGACGAGGAGTTCTTCGAGTCCTGGCGTGAAATCGAGGCCTTCATGGAGGACGCGAAGCCCGAGTTCTTCATCCTCGTGGCGGGCGCCGACAGCATCGCCGGTGATCCGCTTACCCACCTGCAGTTCAGCGAGGAGGCCCACGGCTCAGCCGCCCGAGCGGTCTGCCGCCTCGCGGACCGCTATGCCGAGGGCCGGGTCCTCGGTCTCGGCGGCGGCGGCTACAACCGCCGCAACCTGGCCTGCGCCTGGAGCCGGGTGGTCAAGGAATTTGCCGACAGCGTCTGAAGAACGCTTGCGATGAGGCGGGAAAAGCGCTGTGCCATCGCGCCTCTGCGGGCGAACCTCTTGCGGTAGAATTCACGGATTGATCCCCGCCGGAGTGTCCCAGATGTTCAGCCCCGACATGAAAATCGCTGGTTTCGACGACGAACTCCAGGGCGCGCTCGATGCCGAGCTGCGCCGCCAGGAGGAGCATGTCGAGCTGATCGCCTCCGAGAATTACGCGAGTCCGCGGGTCCTGGAAGCCCAGGGCTCGGTGCTGACCAACAAGTACGCCGAGGGCTACCCCGGCCGCCGCTATTACGGCGGCTGCGAGTACGTGGACCGGGCGGAGGAGCTGGCCATCGAGCGCGCCAGGGAGCTGTTCGGCGCTGACTACGCCAACGTCCAGCCGCATTCCGGCTCGCAGGCGAACGTGGCGGCGTTCATGGCCATGCTCGAGCCGGGCGACAAGATCCTCGGCATGAGCCTGGCCCATGGCGGGCACCTGACCCATGGCGCGAAGGTGAATTTCTCGGGGCGGGTCTACGACGCCGTCCAGTACGGGCTGGACGCCGACGGCCACGAGATCGACTACGACCAGGTCGAAGCGCTCGCGCAAGAGCACAAGCCCAAGCTCATCATCGCCGGCTTCTCGGCCTATTCACGCGTAGTCGACTGGGCGCGCTTCCGCGCGATCGCCGACTCGGTCGGCGCCTACCTTATGGCGGATATGGCGCACATCGCGGGACTGGTGGCGGCCGGCGTGTATCCGAGCCCGGTGCCGTATGCCGACGTGGTGACCTCCACGACCCATAAGACGCTGCGCGGTCCGCGCGGCGGGATCATCCTGGCGAAGCGCAACGAGGCGCTGGAGAAGAAACTGAACTCGCTGGTTTTCCCCGGCACCCAGGGCGGGCCCCTGATGCATGTGATCGCCGCCAAGGCAGTCGCCTTCAAGGAAGCCCTGGAACCCGATTTCAAGACCTATCAGCAGCAGGTCGTGGCCAACGCCCGCGTCATGGCCGCCACGCTGGTGGAGCGCGGTTACCGCATTGTCTCCGGTGGCACGGACAACCACCTGTTTCTGGTGGACCTGATCGACAAGGACATCACGGGCAAGGATGCGGACGCCGCGCTCGGGCGCGCGAACATCACTGTGAACAAGAACGCCGTCCCCAACGATCCGCGCTCGCCCTTTGTCACCAGCGGCCTGCGGATGGGCACGCCGGCCATTACCACCCGCGGCTTCGGCGAGGCGGAATGCCGCACGCTGGCCGGCTGGATCGCCGACGTGCTCGACGACATCGAAAACGAGGCGACGATCGAGCGCGTCCGCAGCCAGGTCCTGGAGCTGTGCGGGCGTTTCCCGGTCTACGGCTGAGCAGGCGGCCGGGCTGAACGCCGCCGGGAGCGACGATGTACTGTCCGTTTTGTCGTCACGAGGAGACCAAGGTCATCGACTCGCGCCTCGCGGGTAATGGCCTGCAGGTGCGCCGGCGGCGACAGTGCCTCGCCTGCGAAGAGCGCTTCACCACCTTCGAGAGCGCCGAACTGGTGCTGCCGCGGCTGGTGAAGCGCGACGACCGGCGCGAGCCCTTCGACGAGACCAAGATGCGGGCCGGCTTCATGCGTGCTCTCGAGAAGCGGCCGGTGGCGGCCGAGGATGTGGAGGAAGCGATCTCGCGCATCCTGCAGCGCCTCATGACTACCGGGGAGCGTGAGTTGCCGTCGAGCTTCGTCGGCCAGCTGGTGATGGACGAGCTGCGCGGCCTCGACGAAGTCGCCTACGTCCGTTTTGCCTCGGTGTACCGCAGCTTCCAGGACGTGGAAGAGTTCCGCCAGGAAATCGAGCGGCTGCGGGATGCGACGCCGGTCGGCAAGGAGCAGATGTCGCTGCTGCCGCGCGAGGGCAAGTGAGCGCGACTCCGCACTGGTCCGGCGCCGACCGCAGATGGATGGCCCGCGCCCTCGAGCTGGCGCGCGAGGGCCTCTACAGTGCTGCGCCAAACCCGCGCGTGGGCTGCGTGATCGCTCGCGGCGACACCCTGCTGGGGGAGGGGTTCCATGCCCTCACCGGCGGCCCCCATGCCGAGGTGGAGGCCCTGGCCGCAGCGGGCGCGGCGGCCCGCGGCGCCACCGCCTATCTCAACCTGGAGCCCTGCAGCCACCACGGCCGGACGCCGCCCTGTGCCGAGGCGCTCGTGGCCGCCGGCGTGGCCCGCGTGGTCGCCGCCGTGGAGGACCCCAATCCGCGGGTCGCGGGCAGGGGCTTCGGTCTCTTGCAGGCGGCCGGCATCGAGACCGCCAGCGGCCTGATGGAGGCGGAGGCGAGGGGGCTCAATGCCGGCTTTATCCGCAGGATGAGGCATGGACGTCCCCGCGTGACGCTCAAGATGGCCGCCAGTCTCGACGGCCGCACCGGCATGCCCTCGGGAGAGAGCAAGTGGATCACCGGGCCGGAGGCGCGTGCCGACGTGCAGCGGCTCCGGGGCGAAAGCTGCGCGGTGGTGACCGGGAGCGGCACGGTGCGGATGGACGACCCACGGCTCGACCTGCGCCTCGACCCGGCGCTGACACGCGGGCGCCAGCCCCTGCGGGTGGTCGTCGACAGCCGGCTGCAAACGCCGCCGGGCGCGCGCATCCTGGCACCGCCCGGCACGGCGCTGGTGTGCGCCCCCGAGACCGGGACGCCCGGTGCCGCGGCGCTGCGCGCGGCGGGCGCCGAGGTCGTGCAGTTGCCCCGAGCCGCCAAGGGGCTCGATCTCGATGCCCTGCTCGGGCTGCTCGCCGCCCGGGAATGCAACGAAGTCCTGGTGGAGACCGGGTCCAGGCTCGCCGGCGCGTTCCTCGCCGCCGGGCTCGTCGACCGCCTGGTGGTCTACCTGGCGCCGGCGCTGCTGGGCAGCGAGGCTCAGGGCATGTTCGCGCTGCCCGGACTGACGCGCCTGTCGGAGCGGTTACAATGGCGTTTCACCGACGTCAGCGCCGTCGGCGCGGATCTCAGGATCACCGCGGAGCCGGCCTGACGCCCGTTTCGCAGCAGGAGAGCCTGTCCCATGTTCACCGGCATCGTCGAGGCCGTCGGCAGCATCAGCGCCCTGGAACCGCGCGGCGGTGACGTTCGGCTGCGGGTGAATGCCGGCGACCTGGACCTTTCCGGCGCCGCGGCCGGCGACAGCATCGCAGTCAACGGCTGCTGCCTCACGGCGGTGGAGCTGGGCGCGGCAGGCTTCGCCGCGGACG
>JASFEC010000150.1:0-6201 GCA_050125045.1 Gammaproteobacteria bacterium
CGTGCCGATGAGATTCTGGATGCGGCGGCGCTGGCGCAGCTCGGCCTAGCACCGCCCCGGCTCCAGCGCCAGGAGTAACGGACGAATCGAGCCGAAGTACGGCGCCTTGAGACAGACGATGCGCGAGAACAGCCAGCGGCCCGTCGGCGTGCCGCCGAGTCGCCGCCACAGCCTCAGAGCCGGGACTTCCTTTGCCATGTGATCCTCCCCGGGTGCAGCTCAGGGCGCGGCGCCGGCGTGTTCCTGCAGGCGCCCGATGAGGTTCTTGAGGAACGTGCGGTTGAAGCGGAGCTGGCAGGCTGCCGAGAGTGTCTCGAGCAACGTCGAGCTTACCTGCAGCACCGTCACGGGTCCGCTCGAGCGGATCGTGGCCTGCCGCCGGGCGTTGGGCACCACGCTGCTCTCGCCGAAACAGTCGCCGGCCTCGAGCCGTCCGACGCGCTTCCCGTCGACCTCGACGAAGACTTCGCCGCTGACGATCACGTAGAAGCGGTCGTCCATGTCACCCTGGCGGATGATGTCCTGGCGCGGCCCGTACTCGCGCCACTCGGCCGCCTTGATCAGCTCGCGGATCTCGGTATGAGAGAAATCGTGGAAGAATCGCAAGCCGCGCAGGATGGCGACGCGATCGCGCTCGTCGACGAGGTTCCGGGTGCTCCGCATCGCCTGGTGCACGCGCGTCAGCGCGGCCGCTAACTCCAGCCCGCTGGCGTGGCGGTCGGCCGGCTTCTTGCGCATGGCCCGCCAGACCAGTTCCTCGAG
The DNA here is from genome assembly GCA_050125045.1 of Gammaproteobacteria bacterium. Classification (GTDB taxonomy): domain Bacteria; phylum Pseudomonadota; class Gammaproteobacteria; order Steroidobacterales; family XN24; genus XN24. Next base: position 763 of record JASFEC010000150.1, read on the forward strand.
GTCCTCGGGCACCTCCGGGCGCAGGCGATGGATCGGCTGGGGCGTGGCAAACACAATCTGGTGCAGCAGCTTGGCGAGATTGGCCGCCTTGAACGGCCGCCGGCCCGTCAGCAGCTCGTAGGTCACCGCCCCCAGGGAATAGAGGTCCGAGCGGGGAGTCACTTCCTCCGCCCTGACCTGCTCGGGCGACATGTAGCTTGGCGATCCCGCGACGCCCCGGATCGAGGAAACCTCGGCGTCCGACCACAGGGCGATCCCGAAATCGATGATGCGGACCTCGTTGTCCGCGTTGAGCATGATGTTGCTGGGCTTGATGTCGCGATGGACGATGCCGCGGGTGTGCGCGTAGTGCAGCGCGCGCGCGGCACCGAATACCAGCCGCACGACCTCTTCGATCGGCAGCAAGTTCTCCTCGTGGCAATAGGTCGAGAGCGTGCGGGCGCCCTGCACATGCTCCATCACCACGTAGCGGCGGCCGTCCTCCTCGCCCGCATCGTAAACGGGGAGAATATTCGGGTGCTGGAGGCGCCCAACGAGCCGCGCCTCATTGAAGAACATCTTCCGCGCCGCCTCTTCCTCGCGCGAGTCCTGGCTGCCGGTCTCCGAGTAGAGCTTGATCGCGACGTCGCGCCCGTAGAACGGGTCGTGCGAAAGGTAGACCACGCCGGAGCTGCCCCGCCCGACCTCGCGGACGATGTCGTACTTGCCTATCTTTTCGGGCATCGCGCTCTGCGTCTTCGCCACGGCCGTTTCGCTCCCGTCAGTAAACGCCGGTGGCAAACAGCGCCACCGCCAGCAACAGCGCGCCCCAGGCAGCGGCCACCAGGTCGTCGAGCATAATGCCGAGCCCGCCGGGGACGGCGTGATCCAGTTGGCGAATCGGCCAGGGCTTCCAGATGTCGAACAGGCGAAATACTGCGAAACCGGCCAGCGCCCATGCCCAGCCCGCGGGCGCCGCGAGCATCATGGCCAGGTAGCCGACAACCTCGTCCCAGACAATGGCCGGATGGTCGTGCACTCCCAGGCGCCGCGCGCTGGCGCCGCAGATCCATACTCCGGCCGCGGCCATCGCGACGACTATCGCCACCCGCAGCTCGAAATCCAGCAGCCGCAGCAGGGGATCCAGGGCGACACCGACCAGTGTCCCGGCAGTACCGGGCGCAACGGGCGCGAGGCCCGAGCCGAAGCCCAGGGCGAGGAAATGCACCGGGTCGCGCAGCAGTCCGGCGCTGACGCGGGTCATGAGCCTGCCTCCCGGAAGTGATCCCAGCCGCCTTGCGGCACGGCCACCGGCCGGCCGGCCCGCAGCAGCGCCAGGCCCGGCGTCGCCCGGGCCCGGCCGATGCGGACGGGCCGCTCGGTCCAGTCCGCCGCCGCGGCCATGAGCGCATCGCGACGTTCGCGGGGCACGGTGAAGCAGAGCTGGTAGTCGTCGCCGCCGCCCAGCGCCATGGCGAGGCGTTCCTCGCCCGCCCCCGCCGGTTGCAGGGGAAGCCGCTCGATCTCCAGTTCCGCACCAACGTCGCTCGCCGCCAGCACGTGGCCGAGATCCTGCAGCAGGCCATCGGATACATCGACGGCGGCACTGGCGAGGCTCCGCAAGGTGGAGCCCTCCGCGAGTCGCGGGCGCGGTCGCAGGAAGGGCATGGCGTGCTCCCGGTCGCCGCGCCGCCACGCTGCCAGGCCGGCGGCTCCGCCGCCGAGCGGGCCCGTCACCCAGATGTCGTCACCCGCCCGGGCGCCGCTGCGCCGAAGCTCGCCGCCCGCCGGCACGAAGCCCGTCAGGGCGAAGCCAACGGCCAGCGGGCCGCGCACCGTGTCGCCCCCCACGAGGTCGATGCCAGTCTCCGCGGCGAGCTCCCCGAAGCCGCGGGCGAAGCCGTCCAGCCATGCCTCGTCGGCCGCCGGAAGCGACAGGGAAAGCAAAGCCCAGGCCGGCTCGGCGCCCATTGCAGCCAGGTCAGAAAGATTGACGGCGAGACAGCGCCAGCCGAGGTCCTCCGGACCGATGCCCGGCGGGAAGTGGACACCCTCGATGCAGGTGTCGACGGTCTGCACGAGGTCCATGCCCGGCGGTGGACGCAGCACCGCGGCGTCGTCACCGGGGCCGACGCAAACGTCCGGGCGACGACACGGCACGGCCCGGACGAGCCGCCTGATCAGGTCGAACTCGGTGCTGCTCACTGCTCGCCGCGGTACCAGCGCGGGGCGATCTCCCGCACGATCGGGCCGTCGGTGGCGAGCGCGTGGCAGCCGTCGAGGTGCGGCGGCTTCTTCTGCATGCCCTCGGTGACGGCCTCGTCGCGACTGCGCAGCGGCATGATGGTCTGGAGCGCCACGACGGCAAGCTCCTGCGCGAGCCGCGTGAGGTGCGTACAGCCGGTGACGCCGCCGAGGCGCTGCATCACCAGCTTGGTCCACCCGGGCCGCAGCCGCGTGCCCACGAGCGACTGGTAAGCCGGCTCGATCTCGGGACAATTCGGGAACGGGCTGGCGTCGGACGCGACCTCGATGGCCCGGATCTCGAGCTGGTCGTCCAGCGTGATCCGCATCCACATGTCGTGCACCGGGGTACCCGACTCCACGCGCCCGCGGTAGCGGCTGTCGAAGCCGTACGCCTTGGTGTCGGTCATCCGGCCCTCTATGTCCCACAGGCCGTCAGCCCGACGGAACCCGCGGCACTCGATGCCGCGGCGATGAATCGCCTCTCTTTCGACTGGCTCGGGCAACGGCATCGCAATCCTCCTAGGCCTGGCCCGCGGCGCCCGTCTCGAGGGCGCGGTGCCGCTGGGCGGCCCGGTCGAGCAGCGCGTTGACGAAGCGATGGCCGTCGCTGCCGCCGTAGCGCCGGCACAGCTCCACGGCCTCGTTGATGATCACCCGCCAAGGAATCTCCGGTCGATGCATCAGCTCGTACATCCCGATCAGCAGCACCGCATGCTCCACCGGGTCCAGCTGGGTCACCGGGCGATCGGAGAACTCGGCCAGCTCCGCATCGAGCGCCCCGGCGCGTTCCGTGGCCTGGAGCACGAGCTCCTTGAAGAACTCGACGTCCGTTCCCGCCGGCATCCGCTCGGCCAGGAATTCGAGCAGCACATCCCGGCCGAGCTGGCCGCCGATCTGCCACTGGTAAAGTGCCTGCAGGGCAAGCTCGCGCGAAGCGCTGCGACCGCGCCGGCGGCGGCTATGGCCCTCGGCATTCACCTCAGCCCTCCAGCTGCGTCCACAGGCGCGCCATCTCCACGGCCGACATGGCCGCGTCGGCGCCCTTGTTGCCGGCCTTGGTGCCGGCCCGCTCGAGCGCCTGCTCGATGGTGTCCGTGGTCAGCACGCCGAACGCCACCGGCGTATCCGCCACCAGCCCGGCCTGCGCGACGCCCTTGGCGCACTCGCCGGCGACATAGTCGAAGTGGGGCGTGGCGCCGCGAATCACGGCGCCCAGCGCGATGATGGCGTCGTAGCGACGACTGGCGGCCATCTTCTTCACCGCCCAGGGCATCTCCCAGGCGCCGGGCACCCGCACCAGAGTGAGGTCTTTCTCGCTCGCCCCATGGCGCAGCAAAGCGTCCACGGCCCCGCGCACCAGGCTGTCCACGACGAGCTCGTTGAAGCGCGCCGCAACGATGCCGATCCGCAGGTCGCGTGCCGACAGCTCGCCCTCGATCTTCCTCAGCTTGTCCATCTTCTTACCCTCGCTCGAGCGCGGCTCAATGGTTCACGTAATCCACGACCTCGAGACCGAAGCCGGAGAGGCCGAGCATCTGCTTGGGCGCCGACAGTACGCGCATCCGGCGCACCCCGAGCGCGCGCAGGATCTGGGCACCGATGCCATAGGTCCGCAGGACACGGGACTCCTGGCCGTCACGCGGGTCCGTGGGGACCACCGGCCGGCCGGACAGCAGCGCCACCGAGTCGACCAGCTCGCGCGGCAACTCGTGGCGGCGCAGCAGCACCACGATGCCCTGCTCCTCCTGCGCGATGCGCCGCATGGCGTCGCGCAGCGGCCAGCCCAGCTGGTCCGAGCGCACGCCGACCAGGTCGCGCAGCGTATCGGTGAGCTGGACGCGCACCAGCGGCACGGTCCCGGGGCCAATGTCGCCGCGCACCAGCGCCAGGTGCACGTCCTGGTGCACATGGTCCTCGAAACAGACCATGCGGAAGGCGCCGAACTCGGTCTCCACCCGGTCTTCCGAGATCTGCTCGACCGACTCTTCCTTCTCCAGCCGATAGCGGATCAGCTGGGCGATGGTGCACATCTTCAGCCCGTGGCTGCGGGCGAAGTGGACCAGGTCCGGCCGGCGCGCCATGGTGCCGTCCTCGTTCAGTATCTCCACGATCACCGCGGCCGGCTCGAGGCCGCACAGGCGGGCCAGGTCGCAGCCTGCCTCGGTGTGCCCGGCGCGGGTCAGGACGCCGCCGGGCTGGCCCATCAGGGGAAAGATGTGGCCGGGCTGGCGCAGGTCTTCCGGGCGCGCCTCGGGCGCTACGGCCGTCTGGATCGTGTGCGCGCGATCGTGCGCCGAGATCCCGGTCGTGACGCCTTCCGCGGCCTCGATGGAAATCGTGAAGTTGGTGCTGCGGGCCCGGTCCGTGCCGGTCACCATCAACGGCAGGCGCAGCTGGTGGCAACGTTCCGGCGTCAGGGTCAGGCAGATCAGGCCACGGCCGTAGCGCGCCATGAAGTTCACGTCCTCGGCCCGCACTTTCTCGGCCGCCATCAGGAGATCGCCCTCGTTCTCCCGGTCCTCGTCGTCCAGGACCACCACCATGCGCCCGGCGCGCAGGTCCGCCAGGACCTCGTCGATCGGGTCGAGGCGCAAGCCCTCGTCCTTCAGTTCAGTGACCTTTGCCAAACCCGTACTCCTCAAGGCGTTCCCGGCTGAGGCCGCCGGCGTCCGCCACCAGCCTTTCCAGGTAACGCGCCACGATATCCACCTCCAGGTTGACCCTGGTACCGGTCCGATAGGTCCCGAACAGGGTTGCCTCGAGCGTGTGCGGCACGATGTTGATCCCGAACACCGGCCCGTCGACCTCGTTCACGGTCAGGCTGACCCCGTCGACGCAGATCGAGCCCTTGCGCGCCAGGTAACGCGACAGCTCCCCGGGCACCCGGATCCGGAAGCGCACCGAGCGCCCGTCGTCGGCCCGGCTCTCGACGCGGCCGACGCCGTCCACATGGCCCGTCACGAGATGGCCGCCGAGAGGCTTCGAAAGCGTCAGGGCCCGCTCCAGGTTGACCCGGCTGCCGCATTCCAGCCCGCCCAGCGTCGTCAGGCCCAGGCTCTCGCGCGAGACGTCCGCGGCGAAGCCTGACGCGCCCAGCTCCACCGCCGTGAGGCAGCAGCCGTTGACTGCGATGCTGTCGCCGGCCGCGGCGCCGGAAAGGTCCAGGTCGCCGGCATTCACCCGCAGCCGAACGTCACCGCCGCGCGGTTCCAG
>JASFEC010000151.1:0-6131 GCA_050125045.1 Gammaproteobacteria bacterium
TAACCGCTACAACGTGAACCTGCCCGTGAGCGAGGCAGCGGGCCGGATCGGCCTGGCCATCCTCGGCTCGGATTACCTGGTGGACCTGGAGCTCTCCGCAGCCCAGGCCGAGGGACGCGGCGAGATCGTCTCCAGTCCCCGGGTGATCACGGCGAACCAGAAGGAAGCACTGATCGAGCAGGGTGTCGAGATTCCCTACCAGGAATCCTCGGCCAGCGGCGCGACTGCGACGCAGTTCAAGCAGGCCGTGCTGAGCCTCACGGTGACCCCGCAGATCACGCCGGACGACCGCATCATCCTCGATCTGGAGGTCACCCAGGACACGGTCGGTGAGTTCGTGCCCAGTGGAACCGGCGGCCTCGTGCCGAGTATCGATACCCGCCGCGTCGTCACGCAGGTGCTGGTCAACGACGGCGAGACCGTGGTGCTCGGCGGCATCTTCGAGACCGAGCGTCGCGACGAGGAGTCCAAGGTGCCGATCCTCGGCGATATCCCCGGCCTCGGCCGGCTGTTCAAGCGAACCAACGCGATCTCGAACAAGCGGGAGTTGCTGATTTTCGTCACGCCGAAGATCCTGCGTGAGGGCAGCAATATCTACTGATCCCGGACCTGGTTCCGGCAGCATGCCCGGGCGCGCGCAAGCGCGCCCGGGCATGTGCGTTCATTCGGCCTTATGAATCCCTGCAACATTTTCCTGGTCGGCCCCATGGGCGCGGGCAAGAGTGCGGTCGGCCGCCAGCTCGCGCGGCTGCTGAAGCGAGAGTTCGTCGACAGCGATGCCGAGATCGAGCGCCGCACCGGGGTCGACATTCCTTTCATCTTCGAGAAGGAGGGCGAGGCCGGGTTCCGGCGTCGCGAACGCGGCGTGATTGCGGAGCTCGCCGCGCGTGAAAACATCGTCCTCGCCACCGGCGGTGGCGCCGTGCTGGACCCCGAGAACCGCGCGACGCTGGCATCGCGCGGCCTGGTCGTATACCTTGAGGCCTCCGTGGAGCAGCAGCTGGAACGGACGCGCCTGTCCAGCAACCGGCCGCTCCTGGACGCCCCGGACCCTGCCGAGCGTCTCGCTGCCCTGCTACGGGAGCGAGACCCGCTGTACCGGGAGCTTGCGGCGCTGGTGGTGCACACCGACCGCCGCATGGTGAAACAGGTGGCGCAGGAGATCAGCCGCCGGCTGGCGGAGTACAACGGTAACCACTGAGACCAGCGATGCATGCCCTGAACGTGTCACTCGGACCCAGGTCTTACCCGGTTGTCATCGCCCGCGGCGTTCTCGGTCAGCAAGACCTGCTGGCGCCGTACATCGACGGCCGCCAGGTACTCATCCTGACCGACCACAATGTCGCGCCGCTGTGGCTGAAGCCGCTTCGTAACGGCCTTGCCGACTACGAGGTGGCGGTCCACGTCATCCCGCCCGGCGAGAGCGAGAAAAACCTCGAGACGCTCGGCGTCGTGTTCGATGTCCTGGCCGAGAATCACTTCAACCGCGACGCGACGGTGCTCGCCCTGGGCGGCGGCGTCGTGGGCGACATCGCGGGCTTCGCCGCCGCCTGCTGGCAGCGCGGCGTCGGCTTCATCCAGCTGCCGACGACCCTGCTGGCCCAGGTCGACGCGGCTGTCGGCGGCAAGACAGCCGTGAACATCCCGGCGGGCAAGAACCTGGTCGGCGCTTTCCACCAGCCGAACGCCGTGGTGATCGACACTGCCACTCTCGGCACGCTGGCGCGCAAGGAATACTGTGCCGGCCTCGGCGAGGTGGTGAAGTACGGGCTCGGCCTGGACGCGGGCCTCTTCGAGTGGCTCGAGGACAACCTCGATGCAGTGCTCGACCGCGATCCCGAGACGCTCGAGCGCATGACCTACTGGTGCTGCGCGCTGAAGGCCGGCATCGTCGCCGAGGACGAGCGGGAGGCCGGCCGCCGCGCCCTGCTGAACCTCGGCCATACTTTTGCGCACGCGATCGAGACCGGCATTGCCATGGGCTCCTGGCTGCATGGCGACGCCGTCGCGGCAGGTCTCGTGATGGCGACCGAGCTGGCCGCTCGCCTGGGGCTGGTCGAGCGGAGCCTGGTCGAGCGCGTGGAGGCGCTGCTGACGGCGGCCGAATTGCCGATTCGGCCGCCGCCGATCGGGGCAGCGCGGATGAAGTCCCTGATGGCCCTGGACAAGAAGATCGCGGGTGGCAAGCTGCGGCTCGTGCTGCCCGATGCCCTGGGTTCGAGCCGGGTCGTGGGCGACGTGCCGGATGCCGAGCTCGACGCCGTGCTGGCCATGGCAGACGGTCCGTGAGCGAAACACAGGCGCCCTGGGCCACCCGCGAGACGGAGTCGCGGGGGCGGCGCCACCCTGAACCGCCGCCGCGTTATCGCGGCGAGTACCACCGCGACCGCGACCGCATCATTCACTCCACCGCGTTTCGACGCCTCGTCTACAAGACGCAGGTCTTCGTCAACCACGAGGGCGACCTGTACCGGACGCGCCTGACGCACTCCCTGGAGGTGGCGCAGATCGCCCGCACGATCGCCGGGGCGCTCGGCCTGAACGTCTACCTGACCGAGGCGATCTGCCTGGCGCACGATCTCGGCCACACGCCTTTCGGCCATGCCGGCCAGGAAGCGCTGAACCGCTGCATGGCGGAGTATGGCGGGTTCGAGCACAACCTGCAGTCGCTGCGTGTGGTGGACGAGCTCGAGGAAAAGTACGCGGAGTTCCCGGGACTCAATCTCATGTTCGAGACCCGCGAGGGCATTCTCAAGCACTGCTCACAGCGCAACGCGCGGGCACTCGGGGAGCTGGGGCAACGATTTCTCGAGGGATACCAGCCCAGCCTCGAGGCGCAGCTCGCCAACCTCGCCGACGAGATCGCCTACAACAACCATGACGTGGACGACGGGCTGCGGGCCGGTCTGCTGGACCTGGAGGAGCTGCGCGAGGCCGAGCTGTTCCGCGAGCAGCACGACGCCGTGCGTGCCCGGTGGCCGGACCTGTCGGGTCGACGCCTCGTGCACGAGATCGTGCGCCGCATGATCGGCCGGGTCGTCGAGGACCTGGTCGACGGTTCGCGGGCCGTCCTCGAGGCCGCGGAGCCCGACTCGGCGGAGGCGGTCCGCCATGCCGGCGAGCCCCTGGTGCGCTTCACGCCGGAGGTCGGCGCGGCTCACGCGGCCCTGAAGCGCTTCCTGCGCCAGCGCCTGTACCGGCACAACCGCGTGATCCGCATGACCACCAAGGCCCAGCGCACGGTGGCGCAACTCTTCGACGCATTCATGGAGGAACCGCGGCTCCTGCCCGAGGACCACGCCCGCGAGGCGGAGCGCAAGGAGGCGTCGCAGGGCCGCGCCGGCAGGGCCCGGGCCGTGGCCGACTATATCGCCGGCATGACCGACCGGTTCGCTATTGTCGAACACGGCCGGCTGTTCGACCCCCGGGCCCACACCTGAGGCGCCGGCTGCGGGCTCCACGGACGCTGGTTCCCGCCCGGTCGATGCTAGAATCGCGAGCCGATCCAACGGCCGGACCAGAGATGACCGACAAGAACATCCCAGCCGCGGAACGGCTGATCTTCGCCCTCGACGTCCCCGATGCCGACCGGGCCCGCGCCCTGGTCGAGCAGCTGGGTGACGCCGTCCGCTTCTACAAGATCGGCCTGGAGCTGCTGATGGCGGGCGGCTACTTCGAGTTGCTGGACTGGCTGGCCGAGCGCGACAAGCGCATCTTCGTCGACCTGAAGTTCTTCGACGTGCCCGCGACCGTGGGGCGCGCCGTGGCGCGGCTGAACGACCGCGGCGTGACCTTCTGCACCGTGCACGGCAACCAGGGGATCATGGAGGCAGCCGCCGCGGCGAAGGATGACGTGAAGGTGCTGGCGGTGACGGCGCTCACCAGCCTGGACCGCGGCGATCTCGAGGACATGGGTTTCCAGTGCGACGTGCCGGAGCTGGTGCTGTCCCGGGCCAGGCGCGCGCTGGAGGCAGGCTGCGACGGCGTCGTTTCCTCGGGGCTGGAGGCGGCCCGCCTGCGCGAGCACCTGGGCCCGCGCCTGATGGTGGTGACGCCCGGCATCCGGCCGGTGGAGAACCGTCCCGTCGACGACCAGAAACGCGTCGTCACGGTCGACCAGGCGTTCGCGCTCGGCGCGGACTATATCGTGGTGGGGCGTCCGATCCGGGACGCCGCCGATCCGAAAGCAGCGGCAGAGGCCATCCAGGCCAGCATTACAAAGGCGGTAAGCGCATGACTGCAGAACTGAAGAACGACCGTTTCCTTCGTGCGCTGGCGCGCGAGCCCGTGGACCGCACGCCGGTGTGGATGATGCGCCAGGCCGGGCGGTATCTGCCCGAATACCGCGCCACGCGCGCCAAGGCCGGCAGCTTCATGCAGCTCTGCCGGGCGCCGGAGCTTGCCTGCGAGGTCACGCTGCAGCCGCTGGACCGCTACCCGCTCGACGCCGCCATTCTCTTCTCCGACATCCTGACCGTGCCGGATGCCATGGGCCTGGGGCTGCATTTCGAAGCCGGCGAAGGCCCCCGCTTCGAGCGGACCATCACGAGCCAGGCCGACGTCGACGCTCTCGCGAGCCCCGACCCCGAGGAGGAGCTGCGCTACGTGATGGACGCGGTGCGCACGATCCGGGGGGAGCTGGACGGCCGCGTGCCGCTGATCGGCTTCGCTGGCAGCCCCTGGACGGTCGCGACCTACATGGTGGAGGGCGGCACCAGCAAGAACTTCAGTCGCATCAAGGGCATGCTCTACGACCGGCCGGACGTGTTGCGCAGCCTGCTCGACCGCGTCGCGCTCACGACACTGCATTACCTGAACGCCCAGGTCGCAGCCGGCGCCCAGGCGGTGATGGTGTTCGACACCTGGGGCAGCATCCTCACGCCGAAGACCTATCTCGAGTTCTCGCTGGCCTACATGCAGCGGATCGTCGACAGCCTCACGCGCGAGGCCGACGGCCGCACGGTGCCGGTGGTGCTGTTCACCAAGGGCGGCGGGCCCTGGCTCGAGGCCATGGCGGATACCGGCTGCGACGGTCTCGGCGTCGACTGGACCACGGACCTGTCCGAGGCCCGGGCGAAAGTCGGGGACCGGGTCGCCCTGCAGGGCAACCTGGACCCGGCCGTGCTGTACGCCTCGCCCGAGGTGATCCGCGAGGAAGTGCGCCAGGTGCTGGAGAGCTTCGGCCAGGGGTCGGGCCACGTCTTCAACCTCGGCCACGGCATCCACCCCGAGGTGAAGCCGGAGCATGCGGGGGCGATGATCGAGGCGGTGGTCGAGCTGAGTCCCGCCTACCACACCTGACCGCGGATCCTGACAGCATCCCCTGACCGCGGGCGGTCAGCCGTGCGACGGATCGCCGGGCGGCGCCCAGGCGGCGACCGGTTCCTCCGCCAGGATCGACTCCATGATCGCCGTCTCCCGCGTGACGATGGCGTCGATGAACTCGTCGGCGCCTTTCATGGCGCGGAAGGCGATGAAGCCGCGCTCGATGAACATGTGGAGTTCGAGCAGACCGGCCATCTGCGCCGGCCCGTGCGCCAGCTTGACCGCGCTGTAGATAAACGGCTTGAAGACGATGGCGTCGAGCGACTGCCCGACCTCGCGCACGATGCTGATCTGGCGCCGGCGGGCCTCGATATCCCCGCAGCGACGGTAGGCTTCCGCGTAGCTCGCCGCATCGAGCGCCCCTTCCAGGCCCATTTCGCCCCAGAGCATGGCAACCATGTCGAGGTCCAGCTCCTGGCTGATGGCGTGCAGCTCGATGCCGATGCTGATGGTTTCCAGCGCCGCGGCGGGCATGACCCGCGCCATGATCGGGTAGACGCGCTCCACGCCCTCGTCGCGGGCGGAGAAGTCCTTGTCGCCGTAGAGGTCGTTGAGGAAGAACTCGACGGCCTTGCGGTAGCGCGAAGTCTCGAGCAGGTCGAGATAGGTATGGCGCAGGCGAGCCGCCTGCCAGGCTGCCAGCGCGCGGCACTCAGGACGTAGCCCCTGCTCGTCGTACTGCCGCAGCCGCGCGAGCCGGCTGCGCTCCAGCTGCTCGGCAAGCCGCCGCGCCCCCGCATCCCTTTGTGCGCTGCTCATGGCCCGGCATTGTAGAGCCAGGCCCGTGATTTTGCTCGCATTGCGGC
>JASFEC010000152.1:0-6081 GCA_050125045.1 Gammaproteobacteria bacterium
GGCCCGCGAGGATCATGCCAAGGAAGTGCAGCTCTTCGCTCTCGGCCCAAAGCTGCTGCAACGCTACCGGGAAATCTTCCGCAAGCTCTACCGGGAGGACCGCAACCTCACGCTGCGGCGCGACGGCTGGGGCTTCGTTTTCGGCCTGCTCGGAACGCTCACGCTGTACGGCGCCTACGCCTGGGTCGCCTTCACCACCATCGCCGGGCGCATCACGCTCGGCCAGATGACCATGTACATGATGCTGTTCCGCCAGGGCCAAGCAGCGGTCTCGGCCAGCCTGTCGGCGATCAGCGGCATGTACGAGGACAACCTCTATCTCTCGACGCTCTACGAGTATCTCGAGACCCCGGTGCCGGAGCGCGCGGGCGAGCTGCAGCACGGGCCGGACCCGGCCGACGGCGTCCGCTTCGATCGGGTCTCGTTCACCTATCCGGGCGCGGAGACGCCGGCGCTGCGGGACATCGACCTGCACATCGCGCCGGGCGAGTCGCTCGCCCTGGTCGGCGAGAACGGCTCCGGCAAGACCACGCTGATCAAGCTGCTCGCCGGGCTCTACACGCCGACCTCCGGGCGCATCCTGCTCGACGGCCAGGACCTGCGCGAGTGGGATCCCGAGGCCCTGCGCCGACGCATCGGCGTCATCTTCCAGGACTTCGCCCGCTACCAGTTCACCGTGGGCGAGAACATCGGCGCCGGCGACGTGACGCACTTCGAGGACCAGCCGCGCTGGGAACAGGCGGCCAGCGAGGGCATGGCGCTGCCGTTCATCGAAACCCTGCCGGGGCGCTTCGATACCCAGCTCGGCAAGTGGTTCAAGGACGGCCGCGAGCTATCCGGCGGGCAATGGCAGAAGATTGCGCTGGCGCGCGCCTTCATGCGCTCGGGCGCGGACATCCTGGTGCTGGACGAGCCGACAGCCGCGATGGACGCCGCCGCTGAGGCGAAGATCTTCGAGCACTTCCGCCAGCTGACCCGGAACCGCATCGCCATCCTGATCTCGCACCGCTTCTCCACCGTGCGCATGGCCGACCAGATCGTCGTGATCGACGGCGGGCAAATCATCGAGCGCGGCAGCCATGCCGAGCTGATGGCGCTCGACGGGCATTACGCGCACCTGTTCTCCCTGCAGGCGCGCGGCTATCGCTGAGGCGCGCGCCGGCAGCTCAGCCCGGGAAAAGCCGCGCGACCAGCGGCAGGACGAAGGCGGTCAGCAAGCCGGCGAGGCCGAGCCCCAGGCCCGCGAAGGCGCCGGCACGGAGCCCGATCGTCAGCGCGTGCGCCGTGCCGAAGCCGTGCGCCGCGATCCCGAGCGCGAAGCCCTGGGCCCGCTCGTCGTGGATGCCTGCGAGACGGAACAGCGGCCCGGCCGCGACTGCGCCTACCGCGCCGGTCACCAGCACGATACCGGCGGCCAGCGAAGGCAGGCCGCCAATCTGCTCGGCGATGCCCATGGCGATCGGCGTCGTGACCGATTTTGGCGCCAGCGACAGCAGGGTTTCGCCGCGCGCGCCGAGCAGCCACGCCATGCCGACGGCGCTGCCGACCGCGACCGTCACCCCGGCGACGCAGGCCAGGAGCAACGGCCAGAGCAGCTCGCGGACCTGGCGCAGGTTGTCGTACAGGGGTATGGCGAGCGCCACGGTCGCCGGGCCGAGCAGGAAGTGGATGAACTGGGCGCCCTCGAAATAAGTGTCGTAGGGGGTGCCCGTCAGGAGCAGCAGCCCGATCAGCACGGCCATGGCCAGCAGGACCGGGTGCGCCAACGGGTTGCCGTTGAGCTGGCGATTGAGCCAGACGCCGCCGAGGTAGGCGACCAGCGTCAGGGTGAGCCACAACAGCGGCGCAGCCGCGAGATAGACCCAGATCTCCCCGAACTCAGGCATCGTCATCCGCCCCCGCCACGCGCTCGGCCGGCGCACGCCGCCCCACCAGCCAACCGACCAGCAGCATGGTGACCAGCGTGCTCACCACGATCGCGACCAGGATCGGCAGCCAGTCGGCTGCCAGCCGCGGCCCGTGCGTGACCAGTCCCACGCCGGCGGGCACGAAGAACAGGGTCAGGTAACCGAGCAGTCCCGTGCCGGCGCGGCGCAGCGAATCGCCGGGACCGCCGGCGAGCACCAGACCGAGCAGCAGGATAACCATGCCCGCCACCGGCCCGGGCACCGGCACGCCGAGCAGGCGGACCAGCGTCTCGCCCGCAAGCTGGCAGAGAAAGATCAGGGCCAGGCCTTGCAGCATAGGGGCGAAGCATAACTGCGCGGCGCGGGGGCTGGCGACCTCCAGCGCCTTGAAGGTGCCGCTGCTGGGGGCGACGGGCGTTGTCGCGGTCAGGGAGGGAGCAAGCCCGCCCGCGGGTGAGGGTTCACTCGCAGGCATCTGAGCCAAGAGGGAACCCTCACCCGTGGGCGGGCGGGCAGGTCAGCGCTTCATCGACTCGAAGAAGTCGGCGTTGGTCTTGGTGTCCTGCAGCTTGGAGAGCAGGAACTCGACCGCCGCGAGCTCATCCATGGGATGCAGCAGCTTGCGCAGGATCCACATTTTCTGCAGCTCGGACTCAGCGGTGAGCAGGTCCTCCCGCCGCGTGCCGGAGCGGTTGATGTTCATGGCCGGGAAGATGCGCTTCTCGGCAATGCGCCGGTCGAGATGGATCTCGAGGTTGCCGGTGCCCTTGAACTCCTCGTAGATGACGTCGTCCATGCGCGAGCCGGTGTCGATCAGCGAGGTGGCGAGGATCGTCAGGCTGCCGCCCTCCTCGATGTTGCGCGCCGCGCCGAAGAAGCGCTTCGGGCGGTGCAGGGCATTGGCGTCGACGCCGCCGGTCAGCACCTTGCCGGACGACGGGACGACCGTATTGTAGGCGCGCGCCAGGCGGGTGATGGAGTCGAGCAGGATCACCACGTCTTTCTTGTGCTCGACCAGGCGCTTGGCCTTCTCGATCACCATCTCGGCCACCTGCACGTGGCGGGTCGCCGGCTCGTCAAAGGTCGAGGACACGACCTCGCCGCGCACGGTGCGCTCCATCTCGGTCACTTCCTCCGGGCGCTCGTCGATGAGCAGCACCATGAGGTAGCACTCGGGGTGGTTGGCGGCGATGCTCTGGGCGATGTGCTGCAGCAGCATGGTCTTGCCGGCCTTTGGCGGCGAGACGATCAAGCCGCGCTGGCCCTTGCCGATGGGTGCCACCAGGTCGATGATCCGCGCCGTCAGGTCCTCGCGACTGCCGTTGCCCTGCTCCATGCGCAGGCGCTCGTTGGGGAACAGGGGCGTCAGGTTCTCGAACAGCACCTTGTGGCGCGCACTTTCCGGCGAGTCGTAGTTGATCTCGCCGACCTTCAGCAGCGCGAAGTAGCGCTCGCCTTCCTTCGGCGGACGGATCAGCCCGGAGACCGTGTCACCCGTGCGCAGGCTGAAGCGGCGGATCTGGCTCGGGCTGACGTAGATATCGTCCGGCCCCGCCAGGTAGGAGCCGTCAGCGAAGCGGAGGAAGCCGAAGCCGTCCTGGAGGATCTCCAGCACGCCGTCGCCGTAGATGTCCTCGCCGTTCTTGGCATGCGCCTTGAGGATGGAAAAAATGATGTCCTGCTTGCGCGAGCGGGCCAGGTTCTCGAGGCCCATCGACTCCGCCAGCGTGACCAGCTCATGCGCCGGGCGGCGCTTGAGCTCGGCCAGGTTCATCGCATTTCGCGTGCGCTCCAGGTCTTCCTGGGAAATGACCTCGACCTCCTCGAAGTCGGGCAACATGTCCGGGTGGTGGCGATCCCCGCCGCCGCCACCGCCGCTCTTGCGGCGTCGGGACTTCTTGCGACCGCCCTGGGGGTTGCGATGCCCCTGCGGGGGGCCATCCTTTCTGTTGCCATCACCGGCCATATCGTTTTTCCGACCTGAGTTGCGATTGGACTTGGCGCCCCGGGCCGAGCTGCCCAGGAAGCCGCTCACAGATGCTGGTCCAGGAACTCGGTGAGCTGCCGCTTGCTGAGCGCGCCGACCTTCTGGGCCTCCACCGAGCCGTTCTTGAACAGCATCAGGGTGGGAATTCCGCGGATGCCGAACTTCGGCGGCGTGTGCGGATTTTCATCGATGTTGATCTTTGCTACGCGGACGCGGCCGGAATACTCCCCCGCGACCTCTTCGAGGATCGGGGCGATCATCTTGCAGGGTCCGCACCACTCGGCCCAGAAATCCAGGAGGACCGGCACGTCCGCCTGCAACACGTCGTTTTCAAAACTGGCATCACTCGTATATACGATTTGCTCGCTCACTGTTATCGCCTCCGCAAGCTTGCTGTTAGAACTGTCAGGAGAAACTGGTTCACGGGACCGACCCCCTGAACCGGGGCCTGGCGGCGCAACTACGGGATGTGACGCGCCCCGCACGATGAGGCACAATGTCGCTGCGCTCGCGGCAAAAAGCTAAGAATTCTTCTGCGCGGGGAGCTCCGGAAGGGCTGTCCAGAGCCGACAGGCCTGTATTCTGGCCCGGATTTCACGCGAGTTGCAATACCTTTAGGCGTTTTCCCCAGGAAGCAAATAACAACGATGTCAGAAGGACTGCTCACTCAGCTGCGCTTCGAGGCGCTCGATCTGCCCGCCTCCATGATGCAGGGACTGGCCGACGCCGGCTTCGACCAGTGCACGCCCATCCAGGCCGAGACGTTGCCGATGGCCCTCGGGGGCAACGATGTCGCCGGGCAGGCGCAGACGGGAACCGGCAAGACCGCCGCCTTCCTCGTCGCCATGTTCACGCACCTGGAACGGAACGCCGCCAGGCCGACCCGCAGCCTCACGGACCCGCGGGCGCTGATCCTCGCTCCGACCCGCGAGCTGGCAATCCAGATCCACAAGGACGCCGTTCTGCTAGGCGCTCACACCGGGCTGGTCATCGGACTGGCCTATGGCGGCACCGATTACGACAAGCAGCGCGCGCAGATCCAGGCCGGCGTGGACGTGCTCATCGGCACCCCGGGCCGCCTGATCGACTACTACAAGCAGCACATTTTCGGCCTGCAGCATATCCAGGTCATGATCCTCGACGAGGCCGACCGGATGTTCGACCTCGGCTTCATCAAGGACATCCGCTATGTCATGCGCCGCCTGCCGCCGCCCGGCGAGCGCCTCAACCTCGTGTTCTCGGCCACGCTGTCGCACCGTGTCCTCGAGCTCGCCTACGAGCACATGAACGATCCCACGCTGGTGCGCATCGAGCCGGAACAGGTCACGGCGGAGAAGGTGCGCCAGTGCATCTACTTCCCGGCCAACAACGAGAAACTGCCGCTGCTCATCGGCTTGCTGCGCCAGAAGGCCGCCACGCGAACCATGGTTTTCGTCAACACCAAGCGTGAAGCCGACCGCGTACGCGATTTCCTCGAGGCCAACGACCTGCCCGCGGAGGTCATCTCCGGCGACGTGCCGCAGAAGAAGCGCCAGAAAGTGCTGGCGCGCTTCCAGGCCGGCGAGCTGGCGATCCTCGTCACCACCGACGTCGGCTCGCGCGGCCTGCATATTCCCGGGGTGTCGCACGTGGTCAACTACGACCTGCCGCAGGACCGCGAAGACTACGTGCATCGCATCGGCCGCACGGCGCGCGCGGGCGAGTCCGGCGACGCCATCAGCTTCGGCTGCGAGACCTACGTGCAGACGCTCCCGGAGATCGAGGACTACATCTCGATGAAGATCCCGGTGGAAGCCATCGACCGCGCCGCGTTGCCGGACATCGTCCGGCCGCGCCGCAGTAGCCGCAAGGAGCGCACCGAGTGGGGCTCGCGCCCGCCGGAGGGCGGCGGCCGCGGCCGGGGCGAGCGCCCGGGGCGCAACCGCAAGCCGCGCGATGGCGACCGCTCGCGGCGCCGCCAGCCGCAGGACGAGAGCCCGGCCACAGAGGCGGGGCCGACGGAACCGCCGCCAGCAGCGCAGTCCGAGCGCCAGGCCACAACGCCAGCCGAGGGCCAGGCCGCGCCGAAGAAGCGCCGCCGCCGGCGCCGGAAGAGTCGCTCGGGCGGCCAGGGCGAGGGCGGATCCGGGGGATCTGGCGCCTCCAGCCCGGCGGAATAGCGCTTTCAGTCTTTCCTGCGCGTCGACG
>JASFEC010000153.1:0-6056 GCA_050125045.1 Gammaproteobacteria bacterium
CCCGGGCTACGGCGCCACTGCACGGATGCTGGGCGAAGCAGCCATCTGCCTGGCACTCCAGGACCTGCCGGTGGGCGGCGGCTGCTGGACGCCGGCCACCGCCTTCGGCGACCTGCTGATCGAGCGGCTGCAGGCCCATGCCGACGTCCGGTTCTCGCTGGAGGACTGAGGCTGCGGCGCCGGGGCGGCCTGCTATGCTTGGAGCGCCATCTACGGGGCGGACAGGCCGACGATGAAGATCAGCTGGAGCCGGTATGACCCGGGCGACGCCTGGGACGAGTTACTGAGCGGACCGGGGCGCCCGCGGGCGCATGCGCGCATGGTGACCCGCCATCTTGCGTCTCTGACCCCCAGGCAGCTGAGCCTGCGCCAGGCAGCCGCGGAGCGGGCCATCGTCGAGATGGGCATCACTTTCACGGTCTATAGCGAGGGGCAGAACATCGATCGCGCCTGGCCCTTCGATATCATTCCGCGGGTCATTGCCGCAGCGGAATGGCGCAAGATAGAGGCCGGCCTGAAGCAGCGCCTGACGGCACTGAACCTCTTCATCGACGACGTCTACAACGAACAGCGGATCCTGGCCGACGGCCGCTTCCCGCGCGAGCTCATCGAGAGCTCGGGCAACTTTCTCCCGCAGTGCAGGGGCGTCCGCCCAGCCCATGGCGTCTGGGCGCACATTTGCGGCAGCGACCTCGTCCGCGACGCGGATGGCACGGTCTACGTCCTGGAAGACAATCTCCGCGTGCCTTCCGGCGTCTCCTACATGCTGGAGAACCGCATCGTCACGAAGCAGGTGTTCCCGGAGCTGTTCGCCCACCAGCGCATCCTGCCGGTGGACGACTATCCGTCGCAGCTCTTCGACACGCTCGCCTCGCTGTCGCCGCGACCGCTGGACTACCCGGAAGTCGTCGTACTCACGCCCGGCATTTATAACTCGGCCTACTTCGAGCACGCCTACCTGGCCCAGTCGATGGGGGCCGAGCTGGTGGAGGGCGGCGACCTGCTGGTGGCAGACGACGATTGCGTTTACATGCGTACCATCGCCGGTCTCGAACGCGTCGACGTGATCTACCGGCGCGTGAACGACACTTTCCTCGACCCGGAAGAGTTCCGGGCCGATTCGATGCTCGGTGTCCCCGGCCTGATGCGCGCCTGGCGCGCCGGCAATGTCGCCATCGCCAACGCCCCGGGCGCTGGCGTCGCAGACGATAAGCTGGTCTACGCCTTCGTGCCGGACATCATCCGCTACTACCTCGACGAGGAGCCGGTATTGCCCAACGTCCCCACGCATGCCTGCGTCCGTCCCGAGGAGTGCGCCTACGTGCTCGAGCACATGGCGGAGCTCGTCGTAAAGCCGGTGAACGAGTCCGGCGGGTACGGCATGCTGATCGGGCCGGCTGCGAGCCAGGCGGAGATCGAGAGGTTTCGCGGCCTGGTCGAGCAGCACCCGCGCAACTACGTGGCGCAGCCGGTGCTGAGCCTCTCCACGGCACCCACCCTGGTCGAGGGACACCTGGAGCCGCGGCATCTCGACCTCCGGCCGTTCAGCCTGCAGGGAGAGGGCAGCGCGGTCACGGCTGGCGGCCTGACGCGGGTCGCGCTGGTCAAGGGCTCGCTGGTCGTAAACAGCAGCCAGGGCGGCGGCTCCAAGGATACCTGGGTGATCGAAGGAGACGAGGGCTGAGCATGCTGTCGCGCGTGGCCGAACGCATGTACTGGGGTGCCCGCTACCTCGAGCGGGCGGAGAACATGGCGCGGCTCGTCAGCGTGTACGATGCCGCGCTCATGGACCTGCCCCAGGAGGCAGGGATCGGCTGGTCCTTGCTGGTCGATATCTGCGGCGCCCGCCAACTGTTCAACGAGAGCTTCCCCAAGGGCAGCGACCGCGAGACGCTCAGTTTCCTGGTCGCCGATCCGGGCAACCCGGGCTCGATCGTGGCCTCGCTGGACTGCGCGCGGGAGAACTTCCGCACCACCCGCGACCTATGCCCCACCGAGGCCTGGCGCAGCGTCAACGAGCTTTACCTGTTCGGCCGGCGCGAGCTGCCGAAGATGGCCTCCCCGCGCCGGCGGCACGAGGTGCTCTCAGGTGTCGTGCGCCAGGTGCAACAGCTGACGGGTCTGTTGTCGGGCACCATGAGCCATGGCGATGCCTACCATTTCATTCGCCTCGGCCGGAACCTGGAACGCGCCGACATGACCACGCGCATCATCGATGTGGCAGCCGCGACCCTGATCGGCGCGCACGCGGCCGACACCCGGCCGGACAATACGCTGTGGATGGCGGTGCTCAAGTCGCTGTCGGGCTACCAGATGTACCGGCAGTCCGTGCGGCGCCGCATCCGCGACCAGGACGTCGTACGGTTCCTGCTGCAGGATCCGCTGTTCCCGCGCGCCGTGGCACACTGCCTGCTCGAACTCGAGGCCGGCACCACGCTGCTGCCCAACCACGAGGACCCTCTGCGCGCGCTGCTCAGACTCCGGGGCATTGTCAACGACCAGCTGCCCGACGAATTCAGCCAGGCGCTGCTGCACCAGCTCATGGACGACCTGCAGCTGGAGCTCGCCGCGGTGCATGCCCAGGTCGCGGGCACCTGGTTCCTGCCGGACACCGGGCAGTGAAGCGCTTCCGCTGCGGCTGCGGTCTCACCGTGTTCTTCGACGACTACGCCTGCACGACCTGCGGCGCGGAGCTCGGCTACCAGCCCGCGAGCGCGGTATTCCTGAGCCGACACTCGCCCGGGGCGCCTTTCCTGGCGCCCGACGGCAGCGCCTGGAAACCCTGCCGTAACCGCCTCGAGCATCGGGCCTGCAACTGGCTGCTGCCGGCCGACGACCCGCTCGACTTCTGCCTGGCCTGCCGGCTGAACAGCGTGATCCCTCACCTCGGCACGCCCCAGAACCTGCGGCTGTGGCGCCGCACCGAGCAGGCCAAGCGCCGGCTCGTCTACAGCCTCATCAACCTGGGGCTGCCCCGCGAGGCCGGGAACGGGCGCCCGCCGCTGCGCTTCGAGTTCCTCGAAGACCAGCGCAGCAACCCGGACGTTGCCGAGTCGCTGGTCATGACCGGCCACCGTGCCGGGATCATCACCATCAACCTGCTGGAAGCGGACGACGTGGCCCGCCACGCCGTGCGCGAGCAGATGGCCGAACGCTACCGCACGCTGCTGGGGCACTTCCGCCACGAGAGCGGGCACTACTACGAGAACCTGCTGGTGCCGCCGGGACCCGCGCGGGACACCTATCGCGCCCTGTTCGGGGACGAGCGCCGCGACTACGACGCCGCGCTCGCCCGCTACCATGCCGAGGGCCCGGACCCGACGTGGAACGGGCGCTGCATCAGCCCCTATGCGGCGGCTCATCCCATGGAGGACTGGGCCGAGAGCTGGGCGCACTACCTGCACATCAGCGACGCACTCGAGACGGCGCGCGCCACGGGGCTCATCCGCGAGCCGACCTCGGACGACTGGGAGGCGGAACTGGCGCTGTGGATTCCCGGTGCGGTCAGCCTGAACGAGATGGCGCGCTCACTCGGCCTGGACGACCCCTACCCCTTCGTGATTACCGAGCCGGTGCGCGCCAAGCTGAACTTCATTCATCAACGACTCGCAGCAGTTCGGCAGGACGCGGCGGCAACGGCGGCAGCACGCTGAACGCCTTCTCGACATAGCCCTGCCAGGCGCGTCCGAGTTCCCGCAGGTAGTCGTCCTCCGGCCCGAAGATCATGTGCCGTACCAGCTGCGGCCGCTCCGGATCATAGATCAGCACCTCGATTGGCGGGCCTACGGTCACGTTGCTGCGCATGGTCGCGTCCATGGACAGCAGCACGACACGGGCGGCATCCTCCAGCTCGAGCCCCGGCTTCACGAGGCGGTCGAGAATAGGCTTGCCGTACTTCAGCTCCCCGATCTGCAGGAACGGCGTCTGGCTCGAGGCGCGAATGTAGTTGCCCTCGGGGTAGACCAGGAAGATACCCGCGGCGCGACCATGGATCTGCCCGCCGAGGATGAAGGTCGCGGTCATCCCGCCATCCTTTTCGCCCGCCTCGGTATGCTTCCGCCGCTGCTCGGCATTGATAGCGCCCAGGTACTCGGCGGCCTCGGCCATGCTCTGGAGCGTGCGCAGGTTGGGCCTGCGGTCGAACTCGAGGTCGTGCCGGATGCGCGTGCGCACCGCCTGCGTGGTCCCCAGGTTGCCGGCCGACAACAGCACGAAGAAGCGGTCGGGCGCGTCGAGCAGCACGTGCATCTTGCCGAAGACGCTGACCTGGTCCGGGCCCGCATTGGTGCGCGAGTCGGAGGCAAACACCAGGCCTCGGTCGACGGACAGGGCGACGCAGTAGGTCATGCCGACCTGCTCAGGGCATGCGGATCTTGCCGCCGCCCGGAGCGCCGGCCACGCCGGGCGGCACGTTGCCGGCACCGGCCTCCGGCACGATGATCGAGCCCGCCGCTTCGCGCCGCATCTCCTGCAGGCGCTGCATGGTCTCCTGCACGGCCTTCTCGGCGGCGGCGCTGAAGCCCTCGACCGCCTCTGCCAGCGAGCCGGCGGGAATCTCGAAGGACAGGGGCAGCGCGCCGGCCGGTGTCATGACCTGGGCCTGGCCCATATAGAGCACGCTGCGGCTGTCGTCGGGGGTCCCCTCGGCGGTCACAGGGGTCAGCCGCTGGATCGTGCCCACGCGGCGGTCGGTGAAAATCTCTTCGCTGTAGAGGTCGGCGGCGTTCATGCCGGCGCCCATGTCCTGCTCTGCCATGTGTCTCGTCCGTTCAGGCGAATCCGGCTGCGAACCTTAGCAAGTTCGGCCGGCAGGGGGAACGGATGGGCCATCCCGGAAAAAACAAAGGGCCCCTTGCGGGGCCCTTTGCCTGCTCGGAGCCGTAGCTCCTCACGGGGTCGATGCCTTACCAGCGACCGCCGCCGCCGCCGCCACGGGGGCGTTCTTCGCGCGGCTTGGCCTGGTTGACCTTGACGTTGCGGCCGTTCAGCGGCTTGTCGTTCAAGCCGTTGATGGCGGCCTCGGCCTCGGCGTTGTCAGACATTTCCACAAAGCCGAAGCCCTTGGACTGGCCCGAGAACTTGTCGGTGATGACAGTGGCGCGAGTGACGGTGCCGAACTCCGCAAACGCGTTCCGGAGGTCGTCTTCAGTCACGCTGTAGGCCAGGTTTCCAACATAGATATTCATAACGTTTGTGCTCATTCCATACATAGAGTGCGTCGTCGTAATGATGCGGCTGCGGGTGCCCGACGCACGAAGCGCCCGCCGCCGAGTTGCCCTCAGGGGCAAATGCGTTGTTTCTTCGCTCCGCTGCTGCGGGGACGGCGTCCCTGCCGAGGAGCGCCGGCGCGCGCCCGGCCCTGCGTCGGCGTACCACTACGGCGACCGCGCTCGATCGGCTCTGGCCGAATCCGCGGATCGGGCTCGAAGCCGGCCACCGCGCGGCGCGAAATCTCGCGCCCGAGCAGCCGCTCGATGTCCGCCAGCAGCCGGTGCTCGTCCACGCATACGAGCGAGACCGCCTCGCCTTCACTGCCGGCGCGGCCCGTGCGGCCGATGCGGTGCACGTAGTCTTCCGGCACGTGCGGCAACTCGAAGTTGACCACGTGCGGCAGCTGGTCGATATCAAGGCCGCGCGCCGCGACCTCGGTGGCGACCAGCGCACGCACGGCGCCGGCCTTGAAGTCCGCCAGCGCCCGCGTGCGGGCGCCCTGGCTCTTGTTGCCGTGGATCGCCGCCGCGCTGATGCCGTCGCGCTCGAGCTGCGCGGCCAGGCGGTTGGCGCCGTGCTTGGTGCGGGTAAACACCAGGACCTGGCGCCAGTCGCCGTCATGCATCAGCCGCGACAGCAGCTCGCGCTTGCGGCCGCGGTCCACCGGGTGCACGACCTGGCTCACCAGCTCGGCCGGAGTGTTCCTGCGCGCCACCTCGACCTGCACCGGGTCCGACAGCAGCCGGCCTGCCAGCGCGCGAATCTCGTCCGAGAAGGTGGCCGAGAACAACAGGTTCTGGCGCCGGCCCGGCAGCAGGGCGATCACCCTGCGGATGTCGCGGATG
>JASFEC010000154.1:0-5961 GCA_050125045.1 Gammaproteobacteria bacterium
TCGCCCTCGCCTACGCGCTGATCAACTTCATCGGGGTCGTCGCGGTCCTGCGCTACTTCGAGTACGGCGGCCCTGACGGAGATTCCGGCTGATGGAGCTTGCGGTCGACCTTCTCAGCTGGGCCCTGATCCTCGTCGGCGGCGCCTTCGGCATCATCGGCGGCATCGGCCTGCTGCGGCTGCCGGACTTCTTCAGCCGGATTCACGCCGCCAGCGTGACCGACTCCATGTGCGCACCCTGCATCATCGCCGGGCTGATGCTCCAGTCGGGACTGACCCTGGTGACGGTGAAGCTGGGCTTCCTGGTGATCTTCCTGTTCCTGACCAGCCCGACGGCTTCGCACGCGCTGGCCAAGGCGGCGCTGCACGGCGGCCTGCACCCGGGCGACCGCCACCCGAGCGCGCGAGACGATGGCCCCGAGTCGGACGACACCGTCGCCGAGGGCGCACAGGGCTGATGGACACGCTGATCGACATCCTGCTGCTGGCTTTCCTCGCCATCTGTGCCGTCGCCATCCTGCGGCTGCGGGACCTGTTTGCCATGGCGATGATGTTCGGGCTGTTCAGCCTGATCTCGGCCGGCCTGTTCACCACCATGGATGCGCCTGACGTGGCCTTCACCGAGGCGGCGGTCGGCGCAGGCATCTCGACCATCCTGATCCTCGCCACGCTGGCGCAGACCGCCCGGCGCGAACAGCCGGCCACCGGCCGCAGCAAGCTGGTGCCGCTGCTGGTGGTCTGGGTGACGGGCGCGGTGCTGATCTACGGCACCGTGGATTTGCCGGTCTTCGGCGACCCGGCGGCGCCCGTACACAACCACGTGGCCCCCTATTACCTGCAGGAATCGCCGCAGCAGATCGGCATTCCCAACGTGGTGGCCTCGATCCTGGCCAGCTATCGCGGCTACGACACCCTGGGCGAGGTCGTGGTGGTGTTCGCGGCCGTGATCGGCGTGCTCGCCCTGCTGGGACTGAGGGCCCGGCCGCCCGGTGTGGTCCCCGGCCCGGTGCGGCGGCTCGACCAGCACGCGGTGCTGAAGGTCATCGCCAAGCTGGTGGTGCCCGTAATCCTCCTGTTCGGCCTCTACGTGCAGTTCCACGGCGAGTACAGCCCCGGCGGCGGCTTCCAGGCCGGCGTCATCTTCGCCGCCGCCTTCATTCTCTATGCGCTGGTGTTCGGGCTCGACGAGGCCCGCCGCATCATCCCGCCGCCGTTGCTGGAGAAGCTGCCGGCGGTCGGCGTGCTGATCTTCGGCGGCGTCGGCCTGCTGACCATGCTGCTGGGCGGCAATTACCTGGCCTACAACGTGCTGGCCGAGTCGCCCCAGAAAGCCCAGCAGACCGGCATCATCCTGGTCGAGCTGGGCGTCGGCGTGACCGTCGCCTCGGTGATGCTGCTGCTCTATTTCACCTTCGCCGAGCGCGGGCGGGGCCGGCGCCTGGACGAGGACGGGAACGACGGAGCCGGAGGGGCCGACGGATGAGCTTCTTCGCCCACTACAACTATCACCTGGCCATCATCCTGGCGATGATCGGCCTCTACACCATGATCTCGCGCACCAACCTGGTGAAGAAGGTCGCGGGGCTGAACATCTTCCAGGTCTCGGTCTTCATCCTCTTCATCAGCCTCGGCGTGGTGGACGGCGGCACGGTGCCGATCCTGAGAGAGGACTACACCGTCTACTCGAACCCGCTGCCGCACGTGCTGATCCTCACGGCCATCGTGGTCGGCGTGGCCACCACGGCGGTCGCCCTGGCGCTCATCGTGCGCATCAGGGAAGCCTACGGCTCGGTGGAGGAAGACCAGGTCCAGGCCAAGGACGAAGAGCCCTGAGCACCGCGTCCCACATGCTCCCGCTGATCGTCGTCGCCCCCATGCTGGGCGCGGCGGTGGCGGCGCTGTTGCCGGCGGGCCGCCTGCCGTGGCTGTGGGCGACGGCGGTGAGCTGGTTCATGCTGTGGGCGGCGGCCGGCCTGGCGAGCCAGGCCATGGACCTCGGCGTATTGAGCTACTGGATGGGCGGCTGGCAGCCGCCCTTCGGCATCGAGTACCGCCTCGATCCCGCCAACGCGCTCCTGGCGCTGCTGATCGCGCTGCTGGCGGCGGTCGTGATGCCCTATGCCGGGCCCAGCCTCGCCAGCGAGGTGCCGGAGCGCAAGTCGCCTTACCTCTACGCCGCCCTGCTGCTGTTCCTCGCCGGCCAGATGGGCATCTCGGTCACGGGCGACGCCTTCAACGTCTTCGTGTTCCTCGAGATCTCCTCGCTGGCGACCTACACGCTGATCGGCCTGGGCCGGAACCGCCGCGCCCTGACGGCCTCATTCTCCTACCTGATCATGGGCACGGTGGGCGCAACCTTTTTCCTCATCGGTGTCGGCCTGCTCTATGCCCTCACGGGCACCCTGAACATGGCGGACCTGGCGGCGCGGATCCCCGAGGTGTCCGAGACCCGCACCGTCCACACGGCCTTCGCCTTCATCGTGGTCGGGATCTGCCTGAAGCTGGCGCTGTTCCCGCTGCACCTGTGGCTGCCCAACGCCTATACCTATGCCCCCAGCGCCGTCACCGCGCTGATGGCCGCAACGGCGACCAAGGTCGCGATCTACGTCCTGATCCGCTTCGTCTACACGGTGTTCGGCCCGGAGTTCGCCTTCCTCGACATGCCCACCGTGCAGCTGCTGGTGCCCCTGGCGGTGGTCGGCCTGCTCAGCACCTCGGTCGTGGCCATCGGCCAGGACAAGATCAAGCGCATGCTGGCCTACTCCTCGGTGGCCCAGATCGGCTACATGGTGCTGGGCATCGGCATGGCGACCACCCTTGGCCTGACCGCGGCGCTGCTGCACGTGTTCAACCACGCGCTGATGAAGGGCGCGCTCTTCCTCGCCCTCGGCTGCATCGCCTACCGCCTGGGCACCACGCAGCTGAAGGTGTTCCCGGGCCTCGGGCGGCGCATGCCATGGACCATGGCGGCGTTCGTCGCCGGCGGCCTGAGCCTCGTCGGCGTGCCGCTGACCGTGGGCTTCATCAGCAAGTGGTACCTGGTGCTGGCCGCCATCGAGCTCGGCTGGTGGCCGATCGTCGCCGTGATCATCATCGGCTCGCTGCTGGCGGTGATCTACATCTGGCGCGTGGTCGAAGTCGCCTACCTGCAGCCGGCTGAAGATCCCACCCCGTGCGAGGCGCCGCTGGCGCTGCTGGTGCCGACCTGGCTGCTGGTCGGGCTGAATTTCTGGTTCGGGATCGACACCCGCGTGACCGTCGGCATCGCGGAGCGTGCCGCCACCATGCTCACGGCCGGGCTCAGTGGAGGCGCGCCGTGATTCCCAGCGCCTCCACCGCCCTCGAGATCGCGATCCTGGTGCCGCTGGTCGGCGCCCTGCTGATCGTGCTTACCGGCAAGCGCCCGAACCTGCGCGAGACCATGACGCTGCTGACCGCGGTGAGCCTGTTCGGGGTAGTGCTGCGGATCCTGTGGAGCCTGCGGCGCGAGGAGATCATCGAGATCACGCTCATCGAGATGCTGCCGGGGCTGAGCATCTCTTTTCACACCGAGCCGCTGTCGATCCTGTTCGCGCTGATCGCCAGCTTCCTGTGGATTGTCACCTCGGTCTATTCCATCGGCTACATGCGCGGCAACAAGGAGCAGCACCAGACCCGCTTCTACGCCTGCTTCGCCATTGCTCTGTCCGGCGCCATGGGCGTGGCCTTCGCGGCCAACCTGCTGACGCTGTTCGTGTTCTACGAGGTGCTGACGCTCTCCACCTACCCGCTGGTGGCCCACAAGGGCGACGAGAAGGCGAAGCAGGGGGCGCGCACCTATCTCGGCATCCTGCTGGCGACTTCCATCGGCCTGTTGCTGCCGGCCATCATCTGGACGTATTCGGTGGCCGGCACCCTGGACTTCCAGCCGGGCGGCATCCTCGAGGGCAACATCAGCGACGGGCTGGCGGCCGTCCTGCTGCTGCTGTTCGTGCTCGGCGTGGGCAAGGCCGCGGTGATGCCGGTGCACCGCTGGCTGCCGGCGGCCATGGTGGCGCCGACCCCGGTCTCAGCGCTGCTCCACGCCGTGGCGGTGGTGAAGGCGGGCGTCTTCTCCATCACCAAGATCGTGATCTACATTTTCGGCCTGGATTTCCTCGCCCACGTCCCGGCCGAGAAGTTCCTGGTCTACCTGGTCGGCTTCACCATCATCGCCGCCTCGGTGGTGGCGCTCCGCCAGACCAACATCAAGCGCATGCTGGCCTACTCCACCATCAGCCAGCTGTCCTACATCGTCCTGGCGGCGCTGGTCCTGGCGCCGCTGTCGGAGATCGGCGCGGCGGTGCACATCGTGGCGCACGCCTTCGGCAAGATCACCCTGTTCTTCGCCGCCGGCGCCATCTACGTCGCCTCGAAGAAGACCGAGATCACCCAGCTGTCGGGCATCGGCAAGCGCATGCCCTGGACCATGGCGGCCTTCGCCGTCGGCGGGCTGTCGATGGTCGGCGTGCCGCCCACGGCGGGTTTCGTCTCGAAGTGGTACATGATCGCGGGCGCCTTCCAGAACGACAACTACTTCGTGCTGGCCGTGCTGGTGGCGGCCACCGCGCTGAACGCGGCCTACTTCCTGCCGATCGTGTTCCGCGCCTTCTTCGACACCGAGGACGAGCCGCCCAAGAACGACCACGGCGAGGCGCCCTGGCCCATGGTGGCCGCGCTGACCACGACGGCGACGCTGGTATTGTTGTTCTTCGTCTTCAACGGTCCGGTGGTGGACCTCGAGTACGGCATCCTGCAGGGGCCCGGATGAGCGCGCACGACGACAAGCATGACCACTGGCTGGCACGGCCCGGAACCGTCCGCTGGCTGTGGCGAATCTTCGGCCTGGTACTGGGCCTGGCAGTGGCGGCGCAGCTGTTCATCGGCGTGCACGGCCACTTCGGCGTCGACGGCTGGTTCGGCTTCAACGCCGCCTTCGGCTTCCTCGCCTGCGTGGCCATGGTGTTGTTCGCCAAGGTGCTGGGCTGGCTGGTGAAGCGGCCGGAGCACTATTACCGGGACCTGGAGCGCTGAGGGCGAGCGGGAAGCGATGTTCGAGCTGATCATTCCGCCGGCATTCGTGATGCTCATCGGGGCCTTCCTGGTCGCGGTGGCGCGGCCGGGCCTGCGCCCCGTCATCGCGCTCGTGGCGCCGCTGGTCACCCTCTACGCCATCTGGCAGATCCCGGACGGCGTCCAGCTGACCGCCACCTTCCTCGGCTACGAGGTCCAGGTGGTCGAGGGCGGCCCCGAGCGGCGGCTGTTCGCCACGGTGTTCGCCCTGATGGGCTTCGGCGGCGTGCTGTTCGCCTTCCGCCAGGCCAAGTGGTACGAGCTGGCCGCCGCCATGGCGTATGCCTCGGGCGCAATCGGCGTGAGCTTCGCCGGCGACCTGATCGTGATGTTCCTGTTCTGGGAGCTGATGGCGCTGTTCTCGGTCATCGTGGTCTGGTGCGGCGGCACCTTCGGCTCGAAGCGGGCCGGCATCCGCTACATCATCATGCACCTGCTGGGCGGCATCATTCTCAAGGTCGGGATCGAGGGCATCATGATCCACACCGGCTCGGTGGAGATCCGGGCCCTGGCGCTGGACAACTTCGATGCCTGGATGGTGTTCGCCGGGATCCTGGTGAACGCCGCCGCGCCGCCGATCAGCGCCTGGCTGGCGGATGCCTATCCGGAGTCCTCGCCCACCGGCTCGGTGTTCCTTTCGGCCTTCACGACCAAGACGGCCGTGCTGGCCCTGATGCTGCTGTTCCCGGGCCAGCCGCTGCTGATCGGGATCGGCCTGTGGATGATCTTCTACGGCATCATCTACGCCCTGCTCGAGAACGACATCCGCCGGATCCTCTCCTACTCGATCATCAACCAGGTCGGCTTCATGGTGGTCGCGGTGGGAATTGGCACGGGGCTCGCCCTCAACGGCGCCGCGGCCCATGCCTTC
>JASFEC010000155.1:0-5937 GCA_050125045.1 Gammaproteobacteria bacterium
GGCCAGAGATTTCCTCGGCGACCAGCTGGTCCGTGTTCGCCAGGACGATGACCTGGTAGTCGTGCGCCAGGTCCAGTTCGACCGCACTGCTCACCCCGACCCCGCCGCCGAAGGCGCTCCAGTAGTCGCCGTCTGTTTTGAAGTACTCACGGATCACGCTGTCTTCGCGTGAAAGCAAATCATCGCCTCATCAGCACCGTCACCCAGAGAGACCTCCGTGCTATGCGCGGCGGCGCCCGTGAGGTGTGAAGAACTCAAGGCGCGGTGAGTGACCGGGCGACATGGCGCTTGGCGCGACGGCCGGATAATGGTATCCATGAGCCCCAGTGATCGCACCGAGCCAAGGCTTCCGGCCACATGTATAAAAGAACATCTGCTCTAGGGCTGGCGATTCGCAGCCACCAGCGCTTCGGGGCGCGTTCCCGCATCGTGGCGATGTTCGCGGACATGCGCGGCTTTTCCAACTGGAGCGAGACCCAGCCGCTCGACCACGTGGCGGACCTCGTAAAGCTGCAGTTCGGCTACGTCATGCAGCTGTGCGACGACTACCAGCAACCCTTCCAGAAGTTTCTTGGCGATGGCTTCGTGTTGCTGTGGGAACTCGAGAGCGATGAAGACCTGCCGCGCTGTCTCGCCAGCGCGCTGGATGCGACCTTCGCCCTGCACCAGGGCTACGCCGCCCTCGCGCAATCACTCCCATATGCCGCGCCGACCGGCTACGGCGTGGGAATTTCGCTCGGCGAGGCCATCCGCATCCAGCTCGAACCCCATCTCAGCGCATCCAGCGAAGTCGACTTTGTCGGCTACCCGCTGAACTGCGCCGCCCGCATGCAGACGCTCGCTTCCGGCTTCGGCACAGCCTTGTGCGCCAGCACGGTTGCCGCCATGAAGTCCGATCCGGACCGCTACCTGGGTGCGCTGTCGCCCGGTTGCGGGCGCCGCCTGCTGACGCCGCCACAGGACATGCTGGCGCGCGCCGCAGTGACCAAGGGCCTGAAGCCGACCGACCGCGAGGGCTTCCGGCACCTGTCCTTCGTGGACGGGGACGAGTGGCTCTGGCGGACGTCGAACGTCCAGCAATAAGCGCGTCGGACCCGAAGGAGGGTAGAATGCAGGCCCCCAGAATTTGTGGGTCCTGCCTCCGTCCACCCCACCCCGGAACAATAAACAATGCCGAAAACCACGCTCGTGTTCGCTGCGCTGCTGATCATCCTCGGCGTCGGTGCGTTTCTCCTCTCGGGCAGCCGGACCGCGTTGCTGCCGGCCTACGTCGGCGTCGCGCTCGCGATCTTTGGCGGCCTCGCGCTCGCTTTCGAGGGCGGGCGGAAGCACCTGATGCATGTCGCCGCTGTCGTTGCCCTGCTCGGCGCCCTGGCCCCCGCCGCCGCCCTCGTCATCCGGGCGGCGCAGATGAGCATGCTGGCGCTGACGGTCAACGTCGGCATGCTTGCCCTGTGCGCCTGGCTGCTGGTTCTGATGGTGCAGTCGTTCATCGCCGCGCGGCGCGCGGCCTGAGAACGGCAACGCTGCGCAGTATCTCCGCAGCTACCGGCCGCAGCCGAGGCTAGCCGGCCAGAGACGCGGCGCTAGTCCTTGTCGGCCTCGGCCTCCGGCGCCGTCTCCATCGGCAGTGATTCGTCCGCCGCCCATTCCTGCAGCGAAGCGGCGTACACGGCGACGTCCTTGTAGCCCAACCGGGTCATGATGAAGGCGTTGGCTGACGCAGCAATGCCGCCCCCGCAGTAGGTAATCGAGCGGGCATCACGATCGCCCGCGAGCAGCGCCTCGAGTTCATCCTGCGGCCGGAAGCGCCCGGTCTCGTCGACCAGGGACGTCATCGGGACGTTCGTGGCACTGGGAATATGACCCGGCCGTGCATACATCGCCATCTCGCCCCGGTAATGCGCCGCGGGCATGGCATCGACGAGTTGCGTCGCATCATTATCGATCGCCGCAAGCACCTCGTCCTTCTCGGCGATGAGCTCCGGGCGCAGGGCCACAGTCAACGTCCCCGCCGGCCGGCTGACGGGTTCCGACGACAGCGAGTAGCCCTGGGCCGTCCACGCAGGGCGTCCGCCGTCGAGCAGCGCAGCGCGGTCGAATCCGATCCAGCGCAACATCCACCAGACCCGCGCAGCCCATACGGATCGACCGTCGTCGTAGAGCACAACGCGAGAGTCATCGCTGACTCCCAGCGCACTCATCGCTGCGGCAAACTCCTCGGGCGGAGGAACTGCGAACTGCAGCGAGCTGTCGGCGTCGGAGAGCTCTCCCATGAGATCGGCGAAGCCGGCCGTGGGTATGTGGCCTTCCTCGTAGGTATTCCGGCCACTCACGATGCTCACGCCGCCTTCGCCGTCGGGCTCGACGAGCACCGAGGCATCTATCACCACCAGGTCCGGATCGTCGAGGTTCGCCGCAAGCCACTCGGCACTCACGAGCGAGTCCATGGCCTTGCCCGTCGCCACCGGACGCGTGTCCGGCGTCGTCGAACACGCCGTGACGAGCCCCAGCACCACGCTCAGCGCGAGCGCCCTTGCGGACCAACTGGAAAGCGGCATTGGCATCTCCTCGCATTGAGCCGGCGCTTGTCGCCGGGTGAGTCAGGTGTCGTTATTGTCGTCCGGCTCGGCGTTGGCATCCGGGCTGTCAGCGTCCCAGGCAGAAGGCCTGGTGTCGTCCTCGGCACCGGCGGTCGCCGGGGCGAGCGACGCCGCAGCCGCGGGCGCCGCGAGGGCCAGGCCCTCCTGCATATGGAGATGCACGTCGCGCTGCGGGAACGGGATCGTCACGCCCTCGGCGTCGAAGCGCAGCTTCACCTGGCGCGTGACGTCCCAGTAGACGTCCCAGTAGTCGTCGCGCTTGACCCAGGGCCGCACGATGAAATTCACGGAGGAGTCGCCGAGCTCGTGCAGCCTCACGACGGGTGGGGGATCGGGCAGCACCTTGTTGTGCTTACGCAAGACGTCCTCGAGGATGCCCTCGGCCTTCGGGATGTCGTCGGCATAGCCGATGCCGAAGACCAGGTCGACGCGGCGGACATCCTGGGCAGTCACGTTCTTGATGACGTCGCCCCAGATCTTGGTGTTCGGCACGACCAGCGTCTGGTTATCGAAAGTCAGGACGGTCGTGTTGACGAGGCTCATTTCCTTCACCTTGCCGAACACGCCGCCGGTCTCGACGATATCGCCGACGTCGAACGGGCGATACAGCAGGATCATCAGGCCCGACGCGAAATTCGCCAGCGTGTCCTGCAGCGCGAAGCCGATCACAAAACCGGCGACGCCCAGGCCGGCCAGGAGGGGGCCGACCGAGATGCCCATCTGCGAGAGGGCGACGAGTATCCCAAAGACCATGACGACGCCGCGAGTGACCGAGATGATCATCCGGCGCAGCAGCTGCGACAGCTCCATCTTCGACGCATCCAGGGCCTTGGTGACGACTTTTTGTGCCACGCGGGCCAGGATCCTGAAGACCAGGATGATGATCACGAACAGCAGCAGCTTGAGGAAGAGCCCTGGGCCGCTTTCGAGGAGCCAGTCGCCGATGCCTGACAACCAGTCGCCGAGGAGGCCGAAGGCGACTTCCGGGTCGAAGATGTCTGTCGACACCTCCCCGGTGGCGGCGACGATCTGCTTCTTGTACTCCGGCGCTTCGACGTCGAGGCGCTCGAGCAGCCTGACGGTCCGGTCGAGCTGGCCGGCGATGAAATCCGTGCGCTGGTCGAGCACGGTCAGCATCGCGGCGATCTCGGCGTCGTCGGGCTTGAGCGACTGCGCTGCCCGCAGTCGCGCGACGTCTTCAGTGGTCAGCTCGAGGTTGATGGACAGGGCCTGGGCCCGGGCGGCCAGCTCCTCCCGGATGCGGTCCCGCTCGGCGGCCACGTCGAGCCCGAACTCGGCGGCCAGGTCGGCGTTCCTGACCAGCGCCGCGAAGAACGCGTCGATCCGCCGACTGCCCTCGTTGGCGATCGCGTCCGCCGCCGCCTGGTCGGTGGCGCTGGTCTCGGGGTCGGCGGGCTCCAGCCGCGACCGGGTGCGCTCGATGGACCTGCGGGCACCGCCGGGCACCAGTTCCACCACCTCCATGGCCGTCTCGCGGTACCGGCCGGTGTCGATGCCTTCGCCTTCCAGCTTCGCGACCTGGGCGGCGAAATCATGCGCCTCGGCGACCAGCTCTTCCCAGGCCCGGTCCAGGCGCGTGTCGAGAATGCGCGCGCCGCGGGGATCGACGTCTTCCCTGCCCTGATTCAGCTCACGGATCCGTCCTTGCAACGTCGTGGCCCGCTCCAGGCGCGCATCCAGCTCGGCGGCAACCTCGGGCGAGAGCGTGCCGGCCGCGGCGGGCTCCGCAGCCGTGTCCTGGGCCGGCGCCGCGCTTGGCGCGAGCACCGCGGTCATGCCCAGGAGCAACAACAGGCCGGCAAAAACTCGTGCAGTCATCCAATCCCCCTTCATCGCACATCCTTGGTCGGGTCTTGCCGTCGCAGGCGAAGGCCCGATACCCGGGGCACTATAACAACCGGCGCGTGAAGGCTACAGGGGACTGCTGTGCCACGACCGAATGACAACCGCTCAGGCATTGCGCGCAGGCGCTTGATAGACTCGAGGGCACGGCCCGGACGACCATGACGACACCCTACCCCCCGGAGAACCCCTGGCTGCGCACCGCGGGCTGCTGGCTGTTCCAGCGCCGCCGGAGTCTGGTATGCCCCGACACGCCGAGGCTCGACGGCAAGGTCGCGCTGGTGACGGGCGCGACCGGAGGCATCGGTGCCGCGACGGCCCGCGGCCTGCTGGCCCGCGGAGCGACCCTGGTCCTGCCCTGCCGGAATCACGCCAAGGGCCAGGCATTCGTCGCGTCGCTCCGCGAAGCCCCGGAGCGGGTTGCGCTGGTCGCGCTGTC
Source organism: Gammaproteobacteria bacterium (assembly GCA_050125045.1). Lineage (GTDB taxonomy): Bacteria > Pseudomonadota > Gammaproteobacteria > Steroidobacterales > XN24 > XN24. The sequence continues at coordinate 4,906 of JASFEC010000155.1, forward strand.
GCTGGACGATCTCGCCACGGCGCCCCCGTGTGCTGCGGCCGTCCGTGAGCAACTCGGGGACAGGCGCATCGACATCCTGGTCGAGAATGCCGGCGTCTGGCCACAGCAGTACGCGACGACGGCGCAGGGGCACGAGATTGCCTTCGGCACCAATGTCCTGGGTCACTTCGCGCTCCGCCGCGCGCTCCTGCGGGCCGGGTTGCTCGCCGACGACGCGCGCGTGGTCGTCGTGACCGGCGACATCTATGCCCTGCAGAACGACTGCACGCCGGACTACCGGTGGCGCGGGCCGCCGGGCGGGCTCAACGCCTATTGCCGCAGCAAGCTCGGCAACCTGTGGATCGCCGGCGAACTGCAGCGCCGACATCCCGGCCTGACCGTCACCTGCGCCCATCCCGGCGTGGTCAGCAGCGACCTCTTCGGGAGCAGCACCGGCGTGACTGGATGGTTCAAGTCGCAGCTGATGCTCGATCCTGCAGCGGGCGCCCAGACGAGCCTGTATTGCGCGACGCAGCAGGGGCTGGAGAAGGGCGGCTACTACCACAATACCCGGGGGCAGATGCGCCTGCGGGACTCGGACCCGGCCCTGCGTCTCGAGCGCGCCAGGGCGCTGTGGGAGACCTGCGAGCAGCTTTGCGGTTAACGACTGTCTGCGAAGAATGGAGGGGTAACTATGCGAATCACCATACTTGGCGCAGGTGCCGGCGGCACGGCCGCGGCCTTCGATTGCGCGTCCCACGGGCACGAGGTCCGCCTGTTCGACTTCGAGCAATTCCCCGACAACGTCGCGGCGATCGCTGCGCAGGGCGGCATCACGGCGGAAGGCGACATCTCCGGCTTCGGGCCGATCGTCTATGCGGGCCACGACATCGACGAGGCGCTGCGCGACGCCGAGCTGATCTACGTGGTCGGCCCGGCCTACAGCACCGAGCCGTTCGGCGCCGCGGTGGCCGGCAAGCTGCGGGCCGGGCAGACGGTGATCGTCAGCCCGAGCTCGTGCGGCGGCGCCCTGGCTTTCAAGCACGCTGCCGG
>JASFEC010000156.1:0-5909 GCA_050125045.1 Gammaproteobacteria bacterium
CGTGAAGGTCTCCCGCGCGCCGGTCTCCGCGACCCAGTCGCGCGGCAGCAGCCGGCGACCGGCGCCGAGGTCCGCCCGCAGGTTCGCGATCAGTTCGACCAGCCGGATGCCCGTGCCCAGCCTCTGAGCATAGCGTCGCACCTGACGTTCGTTCGCAGGATCCGAGGTTCCCAACACACCGGCGATCATCTCGTGCAGCACGCCGGCGCTCCGGTAGCAGTAGAGCGCGAGTTCCGAGTAATCCCTGCAGGGTGTCTGTGCGAGTTCGCTCTCGAACGCGTCCACCAGCTCGAGCAGGTATTCCGGCTGCACGGCGCCGGCCGCTTCGGATGCGCGCAGGCGGCGCAGCAGGGGGTGCTGCTCGCGTCCCTGGCCGAAGCCGGCCATCTCGGCGCGCCACCAGTCCAGCCGCGCCCGGGCGACCGCGGGCTCGCTCGGGCCCCGCGCCGAATCCATGACCTCGGCGCGGAGTTCGAGCAGGGCGCCGACCGCGTCGCGCTGTTCGGCGGGCGTGAACAGCACGGCGTACCAGCCCGGGGAGCCGGGCGGTGCGCCCTTGCCGGGAGCGGGATCTTCCGGGCTCACGCGTCCGGGCCCCGGGATTCTTCGCCGCGGCCGGGCTTGTCGATTGCCGCGCCTTCCTCGGTCCCGGCAGCGTCGCCCTTGTCGCTCGGCTCCCCGCGGGGCGTGCGGGCGATGAGGTCGACCTCCGGCGCCGGTTCCAACGGCTTCTGCGCCTGCACGCCGAGCTCGGTGAACTTGCGGGCGCCGGGCAGGACCTGTCGCTCCAGCGAGCCGACCGCGCTGTTGTAGGCGTCCACGCTGCTGGTCAGGGCGCGGCCGACCCGGGCGAGATGGCCCGTGAACGTGGCCAGGCGGCGATGCAGGTCGGCTGCCAGGTCCCGAATCTGCTTCGCATTCTCGGCCAGCGCGACCTGGCGCCAGCCGTACGCCACCGCCTTCAGCAAGGCCACCAGGCTGGTCGGCGTCGCAAGGATCACGTGCTGGTTCAGCGCCTCGTCGAGCAGGCCCGGATCCCGGGACAGCGCCGCACTCAGGAACTGGTCGCCGGGAATGAAAAGGATGACGAACTCGGGGCTCCGTTCGAACTGGGCCCAATAGCGCTTGGCGGCAAGCTCCCGCACGCGCTCCCGGACCTTGCGGGCATGACGCTGCAATGCGGCCTCGCGGGCGGCGTCGTCGGACGCTTCAACCGCCGCGATGTAGGCGTCCAGCGGCGTCTTCACGTCGACCACCAGCTGCCGCCCCTCGGCCAGGTGCACGATCATGTCCGGTCGCAGCACACCGTCGGCAGAAACGGTGTGCTCCTGCTCGGTGAAGTCGCAGTGCTCAACCATGCCGGCCAGTTCGACCAGGCGCCGCAACGTCATCTCGCCCCACTGGCCCCGGACCTCGGGCCGTCGCAGGGCATTGACGAGGTTGCGCGTTTCCGCGCTCAGCGCCTGCTGGCTGGAGGTCATCGTCTCCAGCAGGCTGGTGATGCTGCCGAACGCCCGGTTTCGCTCGCGCTCGATCTCCGCGATCTGCTTTTCCGTCTTCTCGAGCGCCTGGCGTATGGGCGTGACCAGCTGCTCCACCGCCTGCTCGCGGGCCTTCAGGTCTCCCTGGGCGCGAGTGCGATGCACCTCGAGGTTCTGCTGCGCCAGCTGCAGGAACTGCCGGCTGTTGTCCTGCAGGGAGCGCTTGGCGAGATCGTCAAACACCCGGGCTAGCCGCTGCTCGAGCATATCGATGGAGGCGTTCAGCTCCGCCTCCGTGCGAGCCTGGGCCTCGAGCTTGCTCTCGGCGACGGCGAGCTTCTCGCGCAGTCTTGCCGTGCGGGGCTGGAGCGCGAGCATCGTGCCGACCACGCCGGCGAGCACGCCGCCGGCAAAGAGCAGGTACGGCAACAGCTGGGGCAGCTCCGGGATGGTCATGCGACACCCGCCATCGGATCAGTCGCCTTCAGCCATGCGCCGAGGGCCGGCGGATCGGTCAGCAGGGTATCTGCCTGCCAGTCCACCGGATCGTCGTCGGCCGGGATGTAGCCCCAGGTGGCGGCGACGGTATGCATGCCCGCGGCGCGACCCGCCTCGATATCGCGAATGTTGTCGCCGACATAAGCGCACCGGACCGCGTCTACGTCCAGCTCGCGCGCGGCGTGCAGCAGGGGCAGGGGATGCGGCTTGGCATAGGGCAGGGTATCGCCGCTGATGACGGTGCCCGCCCGGCCGCCGAGTCCCAGCGCGCCCAGGAGGGGCTCCGTGAGCCAGCCGGGCTTGTTGGTGACGATACCCCAGGGGATGCCGGCTTCATCCAGCGCCGCCAGCACCTCGGGAATGCCGGGGAACAGGCGCGAGTCGCGGCACAGGCCCGCTTCATAACAGGCGAGGAAACGGCCACGCAGCACCTTGAGCGTCTCGGCGCCAAGGTCCTCGCCGTAGCCGACCCGGATCAGCCGCATCGCGCCCCAGGAAACCCAGGGTCGCAGCTCGGCGAAAGGCAGCGGCTCGCGCCCGTCTTCCTGCAGCATCTGGTTGAGCGCCGCGGCGAGATCCGGGGCGGTATCGGCAAGGGTGCCGTCCAGGTCGAAGAGGACCGCGGCGTGCCGCTTCACGCGGCCTCCGGCCGGCGGCCATGGGCCAGGTAGTTGACATGCACGTTGCCGCCGAGCGTGCAGGAACGCGTGAACGGGTTGTAATGCATGCCGGTGAACTCATTCAGTTCCAGCCCCGCCCGCCGCATCCACTCGCCCAGCTCGGAAGGCCTGATCAGCTTGGCATACTCATGGGTGCCCCGCGGCAGCAGGCGCAACACGTACTCGGCGCCGAAGATCGCCATCACCCAGGCCTTCGGGTTGCGATTGATAGTCGAGAAGAAGACTTGCCCACCGGGCTTGACCAGGGCATGACACGCCGCGACGACCCGGGACGGGTCAGGGACGTGTTCCAGCATCTCGAGGCAGGTGACGACGTCGTAGCCGGCCCCGCGCTCCGCCGCATGCTCCTCGGCGGTGGACTTGAGGTATTCGACGTCGAGGCCCGAATCGCGCACATGAATGCGGGCTACCGCGAGGGGTGCTTCGGCCATGTCGATGGCTGTGACCGTAGCGCCCTCGCGCGCCATGGATTCTGCCAGGATCCCGCCGCCGCAGCCGATGTCGAGCACGCGCTTGCCTGCGAGGCCGACGCGCTCGTCGATGTACTGCAGGCGTGCCGGGTTGATGTCGTGGAGCGGCTTGAAGTCACCCTCGGAATCCCACCAGCGATCCGCCAGGGCCTCGAAGCGAGCGATCTCGGCGGCGTCGACGTTGGTGCTATGTGTTTCACTCATGTTTGTCTGCTCCAGCTATGCGGCCGCGCCAGTCTTCTGCCCGGCGTGTCACGGCGGGGGCGTCGATAGGCGTGAGGCGGCCATCTGCCACCATGGGTCGGCCGGCCACCCACACGTCGGAGACCTGGTCGCGCGTGGCGGCGTAGACCAGTTGGGCCACGGGCTCGTAGACCGGCGTCGTGGCGGGAAGACCGAGGTCGACACAGCACAGGTCCGCCCATTTGCCCACCTCGATCGAGCCGGTTTCCTCGGCGAGCCCCAGCGCCCGAGCGCCGTTAATGGTGGCCATGGCGAGGACCTGCTCCGCCGTCACTGCGTCGGCACGGCCGGCCACGCCCTTGGCCAGCAGCGCCGCACTGCGCATTTCTCCGATCATGTCCAGATCGTTGTTGCTGGCGGCGCCGTCGGTGCCGAGACAGACGTTGACGCCGGCATCGAGCAGCTTCGCCACGGGACAGAATCCGCTCGCAAGCTTGAGATTGGATTCAGGACAATGGACGACGCTGGCGCCGACTTCGGCCAGGCGCGCGACCTCGGTATCTTCCAGCTGCGTCATGTGCACCGCCATCAGCATCGGCGAAACCAGGCCCAGCCGGTCGAGCCGGTCCAGCGGCCGCTCCCCGGATTCGACGACGCTGCCCATGACTTCGTCGGCGGTCTCGTGGACGTGGGAGTGCACCGGGACCTCGAGTTCGTCTGCCAGGCGCCGAATCTTGACAAGGTACTCGTCGTCGACGGTGTAGGGCGCGTGCGGCGCGAAGGCGGCGGTCACCAGCGGATGACCCTTGTACTCGTCTCGCAGGGCCAGTCCCTTGCGGAGGTACTCAGCCATGTCACCGGCCCAGACCGTGGGGAACTTGATGAGGATCATGCCCACGCAAACGCGCATGCCGATCCGTGCTGCGGAGCGGGCGACTACTTCCGGGAAGAAATACATGTCGTTGAAGGTCGTGGTCCCGCCAAGCAGCATCTCGGCCATAGCCAGCTCGGTCCCGTGCTCCACGAACTCGGCGCTCATCCACCGCTGCTCCGCCGGCCAGATGTGCTCCTGCAGCCATTGCATCAGGGGAATGTCGTCGGCGAGGCCGCGCAGCAACGTCATGGCCGCATGAGTGTGCGCATTGACCAGGCCCGGGATCAGCAGATGGGAGGGCCGCTCGATCACCTGGTCGGCGCTGTAGCGCGCCGCCGCATCCGCGCCGGGCAGCAGGTCGACGATCCGACCCTGACGCACCGCCACGGCATGGTCCTCCAGCACGCCGCTGCCGGGCGCGACCGGCGCGATCCAGCGGGCCTTGATCAGGGTATCGACTTTCTCCATGCTCGATTACTCGGCGACGGCCTGCCGCCAGGCGGTCGCGGCCAAATTGCACCATTGTATCGCCCTGCGCGCAGACCAACGAGCTTAGCACCATGACCAAGCCCGCTCCCCGCATGCCCGAGCCCGTCGATCCCACGGGCGTCAATGCTGTTCTCTGGCGTGACGGGCGGCTCGATCTGCTCGACCAACGCCACCTGCCCAGGGATTTGCGGCGCGTGGTCTGCGAGGATATCGACGCCGTGATTCTCTCGATCCGCGAGATGGTGGTGCGCGGCGCACCCGCCATCGGCGTGACCGCCGCCTACGGCGCCGTGCTGGCGGCACGGGATCGCGCCCGGGCAGACGGCGCCGGCTGGCGCGAGGGCTTCAAGCTTGATCTCGAGCGTTTGCGCGCGGCCCGCCCGACGGCGGTCAACCTCGGCTGGGCGGTCGACCGGATGCTGGCCGCTGCGGGGCACGCTGGCGACGACCCGGAGAGCGAACTCCTGGCCGAGGCGCGGCGCATCCACGCCGAAGACATCGCCATGAACCAGGCCATGGCCCGACACGGCGCCGCCCTGATCGAGAAGCGCGGGAGCGTCATCACGCATTGCAACGCGGGTGCCCTCGCGACCGGGGGGGTGGGGACCGCGCTGGGCGTGATTCGCGAAGCGTGGCAGCAAGGCAAGATTACCCGGGTGTGGGTGGACGAGACCCGGCCCTGGCTGCAGGGCGCGCGCCTGACGGCCTGGGAGCTGGCGCGGGACGGTATCCCGGCGACTGTCATCACGGACTCGGCCGCCGCCCAGCTGATGCGCCGCGAGCCGCCGACATGGGCCGTGGTCGGGGCAGACCGGGTGGCGGCGAACGGCGATGTCGTGAACAAGATCGGCACCTACAGCCTGGCCGTGCTGGCCCGACAACACGGCGTCCGGTTCATGGCAGTGGCGCCGACCTCGACCCTGGATGCGGCGACGCCGACCGGCGATGACGTCACTATCGAGGAACGGGATCCGGCCGAGCTTTGGCAGGCAGCCGGCGGCGTGACGGAGGGCGCCTCCGCGGCCAACCCATCCTTCGACGTGACCCCGGCGAAGCTGGTCGATGCCCTGGTGACGGAGAGGGGTGTCGCGACGCCGCCTGACGCGGCCGGAATCACGCGCCTGCTGCAGCCCTGAGCCCCGCCCGTCCGGGCCGTCGGGGCGGGCCCGCTGTGGTACTATAAGCGGCTTGTGGACGACCTGTTTGACGCGCTGCATCATCAGTGCGCGAGGGG
>JASFEC010000157.1:0-5832 GCA_050125045.1 Gammaproteobacteria bacterium
CGAGGTCGAGGCGCTCGGCACCACCCGGGCCCGCGAGGCGGTGGAAATCACGCCGCGCATCTCCAGCATCATCACCGCCATCCTCTTCCGCGAGGGCGAGCGCGTGGAGGCCGGCGACGTGCTGGTCGAGCTGGACAATGCCGAGGAGCGCGCCGCCCTGGGCGAGGCCGAGGCCCGCGTCATCGACAGCCGCGCCCAGTTCCGCCGCGCCCGCGAGCTGCTGGCTTCGAAGACGGTGTCGGAATCGCAGGTCACGCAGCTCGAGGCCACCATGAATGCCGACGAGGCGCGCCTGCGCGCCGCCGAAGCGCGCTTCGAGCAGACGCTGGTCCGAGCCCCCTTCACCGGCCGGGTCGGCCTGCGCCAGGTCAGCCCCGGCAGCCTGGTCAGCCCGGGCACTGTCATCACCACCCTGGACGACCTGTCGAGCGTCCGGCTGGACTTCACCGTGCCCGAGACCTTTCTCGGGGTGCTCGGTCCGGGCCAGGCCATTGCGGCGACCAGTGTCGCCTACCAGGACCGCCTGTTCGAGGGCGAGGTCCGCACCATCAACACGCGCGTCGATCCGGTGACCCGGGCCGTGACCATCCGCGCTGACCTGCCCAACGACGAGGGCCTGTTGAAGCCCGGCATGTTCCTGACGGTACGCCTGACCGGCGAGTCGAAGCTGCGCGTCGTGGTCCCCGAGGCCGCGCTGGTCCCGCAGGGCGATCGTCAGCATGTCTACCTGGTGCGCGACGGCCGCGCCTGGCGCACGGAAGTGGCGGTCGGCCGCCGCCTCCCCGGTGAAGTGGAGATCCTCGAGGGCCTGCGCGCCGGCGACGAAGTCGTCGTCGAGGGCACGCAGAAGGTCGCCAACGGCGGGCGCGTGACCAGCGCCGAGCCGGTTGCGATCCTCAGCCGCTCCTGACACGCCGCCGCCGTGAAGATCTCCGAGATCTCGGTCCGCCGCCCCGTGTTCGCCACGGTGCTGTCGCTGATGCTGGTGCTGCTCGGCCTCGCGTCCGCGCTCAACCTGGCCGTGCGCGAGTACCCGGATATCGACCCCCCGATCGTCTCCATCGACACCAACTACCGGGGCGCCTCGGCGGACATCATCGAGACGCGGGTCACACAGGTGATCGAGGACCAGGTCGCCGGCCTGGAGGGCATCGTCAAGCTCACCTCGCGCAGCCAGGACGAGCGTTCCTCGGTCGATCTCGAGTTCTCGCTCGACCGCAACGTGGACGAGGCGGCGAACGACGTGCGCGACCGGATCGGCCGCGTCCTGTCCCAGCTGCCCCCGGAGGCGGACCCGCCGCGCATCGCCAAGTCGGACAGCGACACCCGGCCCGTGATGTGGCTGACCTTCACCAGCGACCGCCACTCCACCCTCGAGCTCACCGACATCGCCGAGCGCATGCTGGTCGACCGGCTTTCCGTGGTGGAGGGCGTGGCCCGCGTGCGGCTGGGCGGCTCGCGCCGCTTCGCCATGCGCGTCTGGCTCGACCGCGAGGCGATGGCTGCGCGCGGCATCACTTCCGAGGATGTCACCGCGGCCCTGCGGCGCGAGAACGTCGAGCTGCCCGCGGGCCGGCTCGAGTCGACCCAGCGCGAGTTCACGCTGCGCACCCGCACCGGGCTGATCACGCCGGAGGACTTCGGCGACCTGGTGATCCGCCGCGGCGGCGACGGCAACTTCGTGCGCCTGGCGGACGTGGCCGAGGTGAAGATCGGCGCCGAGGACGAGCGCAGCGTGGCGCGCGCGAACCAGGAGCCGGCCATCAGCCTGGGTATCGAGCAGCAATCCAAGGCCAACACCGTCGAGGTCTCGCAGGGGATCCGCAAGGCCATGGAAGAAGTCACGCCCTCCCTGCCCGAGGGCGTGGAGATGTCGATCAACTTCGATCGCGCCACCTTCATCGAGGCCTCGATGCTCGAAGTGGTGAAGGCGCTCGGCTTCGCGCTGTTCCTGGTGCTGGTGGTCATCTACCTGTTCCTCGGCAACCTGCGCGCGACGCTGGTGCCGGCGGTCACCATCCCGATCTGCATCGTCGCCACCTTCTCGGTGATGGCGCTGTTCGGTTACTCCATCAATGTGCTGATCCTGCTCGGCCTGGTGCTGGCCATCGGCCTGGTGGTGGACGACGCGATCGTGGTGCTGGAAAACATCTCGCGCCGCATCGAGGACGGCGAGCCCCCGCTGCTGGCGGCCGTGGAAGGCAGCAAGGAAATCGGCTTCGCGGTGATCGCGACCACGCTGGTGCTGGTGGCCGTGTTCCTGCCGATCTCCTTCATCCAGGGCAACGTCGGCCGGCTGTTCCGCGAGTTCGGCGTGGCGGTCGCCGCCGCGGTCGCCATCTCCAGCCTGGTCGCGCTGACGCTGATCCCGATGCTCAGCTCCAAGCTGTTCAGGCACGGCCATCAGCGCGGCCGCATGACGAATGCGCTGGAGCGCGGCTTCAGGCGGCTGAGCGGCCTCTACCGTCGGGCGCTGGCGAAGATCGTGCCGAATCCCTGGCCGGTGCTCGCCGTCGCCTTGCTGGTCACGGTCGCAGCCGTCGGCTTGTTCCGCATGCTGCCGAGCGAGTACGCCCCGCGCGAGGATCGCGGCATCTTCTTCACCCTGATCACTGCGCCGCCGGGCGCCAGCCTCGAGTACACCGAGTCCTATGCCGAGCGCATGGAAGAAATCCTCATGCGCTACGTCGACAACGGCGAAGTACGGCGCGTCCTGCTGCGGGTGCCGGGCGGCTGGGGCAGCGGCGGCGGCGTGGACAGCGCCCGCGCGATCGTGCTGCTGGAGGACTGGGACAAGCGGGAGCGCTCGGTCCAGGAGATCGCCGCCGAGGTGCGCCAGGAGCTCGCGGTCCTGCCGGGCGTGCAGGCGCGCGTGATCACGCCGGCGGGCCTCGGCGTGCGCGGCGGCGACCGGCCCGTGCAGATGGTGCTCGGCGGCGCCGAGTATGCGCAGCTGGCGGCCTGGCGCGACGAGCTGATGGCCGCGGCCGAGGGCTATGCCGGCATCCGCGGGCTGGACTCCAACTACGAGGAGCGGCAGCCGCAGATGCGCGTGGTCATCGACCGCAACCGCGCCGCCGAGCTCGGCGTGTCGCTGGAGAACATCGGCCGCACGCTGGAGACCATGCTCGGGTCGCGCGCCGTGACCACTTTCATCGACCGGGGCCGGGAGTACCGCGTGATCCTGCAGGGCCAGGCCGAGGGCCGGGCCACGCCGAACGACCTGTCCAACATCTACGTCCGCTCCGAGACCAGCGGCCGGCTGGTGCCGCTGGGCAACCTGGTGTCGCTCGCCGAGCGGGCCGGGCCGTCGCAGCTCAGGCGCTTCGACCGCCTGCGCTCCATCACCCTCACCGGCGGGCTGGAGCCCGGCACCTCGCTGGGCGAGGCGCTGGACTCTTTCGAGCAGCTGGCGCGCGAGATCCTGCCGCCCGACATCCGCATCAGCTGGGACGGCGAGTCGCGCGAGTTCAAGGAGTCGGGCAACTCGCTGTATATCACCTTCGTGATGGCGCTGGTGGTGGTGTTCCTGGTGCTGGCGGCCCAGTTCGAGAGCTTCCGCCACCCGCTGGTGATCATGTTCTCCGTGCCGCTCGCCATCACCGGCGCGCTGCTCGGGCTATGGGCCTACGGCGGCTCGATCAACGTCTACAGCCAGATCGGCCTGATCATGCTGGTCGGCCTGGCGGCCAAGAACGGCGTGCTGATCGTGGAGTTCGCCAACCAGCTGCGCGACCGCGGCCGGGAGTTCAACGACGCCATCGTCGAGGCCGCCGCCATTCGCCTGCGGCCCGTGCTGATGACCAGCGCCTGCACCGCCATCGGCGCCCTGCCCCTGCTGCTGGCATCCGGGGCCGGCTCCGAGAGCCGCGAGGCCGTCGGCATCGTGGTGGTCTACGGCATGCTGTTGACGACCGTCCTGACGCTGTTCGTGGTGCCGGCGGCCTACGCGGTCATCGCGCGCAACACCAAGTCGCCCGAGCACGTGACGCGTAAGCTGGCGAAGCTGCGGGCCGGCGAGGCGCCGACGAGCTGAGGGGAGCCTGCGGCCGCCCCGGATCATCCCTGCCGCCCACGCTGGTAGAATTCGCAGACTGAGCCCAGCGAGGTCCGCCATCGTGTCCGACACTCCCACCCGCCCGGTCCGCACCCGCTTCGCGCCGAGCCCGACCGGCTACCTCCACATCGGCGGCGTGCGCACCGCCCTGTTCTCCTGGCTGCAGGCACGCCGGCACGGCGGCGAGTTCGTCCTCCGCATCGAGGACACCGACCGCGCCCGCTCCACCGAGGAGGCGATCCAGGTCATTCTCGACGGCATGGAATGGCTGGGGCTGCGGGCCGACGAGGGCCCGCTCTACCAGACCGATCGCTTCGGCCGCTACGACGAGGTCGCGGAGCGGCTGCTGGCCTCCGGTCATGCCTACCACTGCTACTGCAGCAAGGAGGAGCTCGACGAGATGCGGGCGGCGCAGATGGCCCGCGGCGAGAAGCCGCGCTACGACGGCCGCTGCCGCGACCGCACCGAGCCGCGCCCGGGCGTGCCCCCGGTGCTGCGCTTCCGCACGCCCGACGAAGGCCAGGTGGTGGTCGACGACAAGGTCCGCGGCCGGGTCGTGTTCGACAACCGCGAGCTCGACGACCTGGTGCTGCTGCGCTCGGACGGCGTGCCGACCTACAACTTCTCCGTCGTGGTCGACGACATGGACATGGGGATCACCCACGTGGTCCGGGGCGACGATCACCTCAACAACACGCCGCGGCAGATCAATATCTATCGCGCGCTCGAGGCGGAGCCGCCGGTGTTCGCCCACGTGCCCATGATTCTCGGTCCCGACGGGGCCAAGCTGTCCAAGCGCCACGGCGCCGTCAGCGTGCTGCAGTACCGCCAGGAAGGCTATCTGCCCGAGGCGCTGCTCAACTACCTCGTGCGGCTGGGTTGGTCCCACGGCGACCAGGAAGTCTTCTCCGTCGAGGAAATGACCGAGCTGTTCGACATCGCCGACGTCAACAAGGCCGCCTCCAGCTTCAACCCGGAGAAGCTGCTGTGGCTGAACCAGCACTACATCAAGGAAGCGCCGCCGGAGCGTCTCGGCGCCGAGCTGCAGTGGCAGCTGGAGCGCCTCGGCGTCCAGTGCTCACGTGGGCCCGACCCGGACGCCGTGGCGGAGGCGTTCCGCGAGCGGGCGAAGACCATGCACGAAATGGCCCAGGCGGCGTTCTTCTTCTACCAGGACTTCGAGGCTTACCACGAGAAGGCGGCCCGCCAGCACCTGGGGGCAACCTCGCTCGAGCCGCTGAAGAAGCTGCTGGACGGGCTCGAGGCGCTGGATGACTGGCAGGCCGCCCCGATCCACGATGTCGTGCAGGGCGTCGCCGACGCCCTCGGGCTCAAGATGGGCAAGGTCGCCCAGCCGCTGCGCGTTGCCGTCAGCGGCGGCCCGGTGTCGCCGCCCATCGACATCACCGTGGCCCTGCTCGGCAAGGACAAGACGCTAGCCCGCCTGCGGCATGCCGTGGTGCATGCGGCCGCGGCTGCCGAGGGCGCTCCGGCTGCCGGCTGAGCACCCCCCGGCAGCCGGATCTATCTTGCCCCGGCCGGACGGGTTGTTTATCATGCGCGACTTCGCGTGGGGCCATAGCTCAGCTGGGAGAGCGCTTGCATGGCATGCAAGAGGTCGGCGGTTCGATCCCGCCTGGCTCCACCAAGATCTCCAGCGGCCCGGCCGCACCTGCGTCCCCTTCGTCTAGAGGCCTAGGACACCGCCCTTTCACGGCGGCAACAGGGGTTCGAATCCCCTAGGGGACGCCATCTATATCAACGGGTTATAAAGG
>JASFEC010000158.1:0-5796 GCA_050125045.1 Gammaproteobacteria bacterium
CAACGAGGCCAAGCAGGCCCTCCAGGAAGCGCTGAGTGCGCGGAAGGAGTACCTTGTCGCGCGGCGCGAGGCGGCGGCGATCGAGGCGGAGCGCGTGGACGTGACCCTGCCGGGCCGCGGCGAGACGGTCGGGGGCTTGCATCCCGTGACGCGCACTCTGCGCCGGATGGAGACGATCTTCCGCCAGGCGGGGTTCGAAGTGCACACCGGTCCCGAGGTTGAAGACGAGTTCCACAACTTCGAGGCGCTCAACATCCCCGAACACCATCCTGCCCGCGCGATGCACGACACGTTCTATTTCGGGGACGGGAGGCTGCTGCGCACCCACACTTCGCCGGTCCAGATCCGCTCGATGCGGCGCGAGGGCGCGCCCATCCGCCTGATCGCCCCGGGGCGCGTGTACCGCTGCGACTCCGACCAGACCCACTCGCCCATGTTCCACCAGGTGGAAGGGCTGCTGGTGGACCGCAGTGTGAGCTTCGCGCACCTGAAGGCGGTACTGCATGACTTCCTCGAGCGCTTCTTCGAGCGTCGGGTCCGGCTCCGCTTCCGGCCGTCTTATTTCCCGTTCACGGAACCCTCGGCCGAGGTCGACGTGGAGTGGGGCGACGGCTGGCTCGAGGTACTGGGATGCGGGATGGTCCATCCCCGCGTGCTGGAATTCGGCGGGATCGATCCCGAGGAATTCACCGGCTACGCCTTCGGTATGGGCGTCGAGCGCCTGGCCATGCTGCGCTACGGCGTGCGTGACCTGCGACTCTTCTTCGACAACGACCTGCGGTTTCTCCGGCAGTTCAACCAGGGAGCGGTGCGATGAAGTTCAGCGAGCGCTGGCTGCGCGAATGGGTGGACCCGCCCGTGGATACCGGCGGCATCGTCCGCCAGCTGACCATGGCCGGACTCGAGGTGGACTCGGTGGAGCCGGCGGCCCCGGCCTTCACCTCGGTGGTGGTCGGCGCAGTGGCCTCGGTCGAGCCGCATCCCGACGCCGACAAGCTGAAGGTCTGCCAGGTGGACGTGGGGCAGAAGGCGCCGCTCGGCATCGTCTGCGGGGCGCCCAACGTCTACGCCGGGATGAAAGCACCGGTCGCGCTGGTGGGCGGGGTGCTGCCGGGTGGCATGAAAATCAAGCGGGCGAAGCTGCGCGGCGTCGAGAGCCAGGGGATGCTGTGCTCGATCCGCGAGCTGGGCCTGGGTGAGAGCCACGAGGGCCTGTGGGAGCTCCCCGCCGAGGCGCCGGTGGGCACGGATCTGCGCGAATGGCTGGCGCTCGATGACCAGGTGATCGACGTCGACCTGACGCCGAATCGGGGCGATTGCTTCAGCGTCATCGGCATCGCCCGCGAGGTCGCGCTGCTCAACGGTCTGGAGCTCGCCGGGCCGGCCCTGGCGCCAGTGCCGCCGGCCGGGGACCACGTCTTCCCGGTCGAGGTGCGCGCCCCGGAGGCGTGCCCCCGTTTCGTCGGCCGCGTAATTCGCGGCATCCGGCCGGATGCGCGCACGCCGCTCTGGCTGCAGGAGAAGCTGCGCCGGTCCGGGCTGCGGCCGATCCATCCGATCGTGGATGTGACCAACCTGGTGATGCTCGAGCTCGGCCAGCCCATGCACGGCTTCGATCTGGCGACCCTGCGCGAGGGGATCGTCGTCCGGCTGGCGGAACCGGGGGAGCACATCGTGTTGCTGGACGGGCGTGAAGTCGCCCTCGGGGACGACACGCTGGTCATTGCCGATCACGGCGGCGCGCGGGCCGTGGCCGGAATCATGGGCGGCGAAGACTCCGGCGTCAGCAGCACGACCCGGGACGTATTTTTCGAAGTTGCGTTCTTCGCCCCCTTGGCCATCGCCGGCCGCGCCCGGCGCCTCGGCCTGCACACCGACGCCTCCCAGCGCTTCGAGCGCGGGGTGGATCCGGCGCAGCAGCGGCGTGCCATCGAGCGTGCCACGAGGCTCCTCATGGCAATTGCCGGCGGCGAGCCGGGCCCGGTGATCGAGTGCGTCAGCGAGCCCGACCTGCCACTGCGGGAGCCGGTGCCGCTGCGCCGCGACCGGCTGGCGCTGTTGCTCGGGCATGCGATCGCCGGCGCCGAGGTCGAGCGCATCCTCGCGGGCCTGGGCATGCAAGTCGAACGGTCCGACGAGGGCTGGCACGCCCTGCCGCCCTCGCATCGTTTCGACATCGCCCAGGAGGTCGACCTGATCGAGGAAGTCGCCCGGATTTACGGTTACGACCGCCTGCCGGAGGCGCGCGGCGCCGGCTCGGCCGTGCTGGGTGAAGCGGGCGAGGGGCGGGTGCCCGGCGCCAGGATCGCTGATCTCCTGGTCTCGCGGGGCTACCAGGAGGTGGTGACCTACAGCTTCGTCGATCCGGACCTGCAGGCACGCCTGTTCCCGGGTGTCGACGCACTGCCGCTCGCCAACCCGATTTCCACCGAACTCGGGGTGATGCGGGTATCGCTCTGGCCCGGCCTGGTCCATGCGCTCCGCCGGAACCTGAGCCGCCGCCAGGAGCACGTGAAGATTTTCGAGCAAGGCCTCAGGTTTATTCTGCAAGACAATGAACTAAAACAGCTTAATACTGTTAGCGGCCTGATTGCGGGGCGGCGCTTGCCGGAGCAGTGGGGCGCTGCTGCCGTCGGCGTCGATTTCCACGACGCGAAGGGCGATATCGAGGCAATGCTCGGGTTGACCGGAGCGGAGTTCACTTTCGCGGCCGCCGAGCACCCGGCCCTGCATCCGGGCCAGTGCGCCCGTATCCTGCGGGACGGCCGGGAAGCAGGCTGGGTCGGCGCCTTGCATCCCGGACTTGTGCGGGGGCTCGATCTCGAGCTGACGCCGCTTTTGTGGGAGCTTGATCAGGACCTTGGCTTCGCCGCAGAACTGCCTGCGTTCGAGGAGATATCGCGTTACCCGGCCATCCGACGCGATATCGCGTTGGTGGTCGACCGTGCCCTGCCGGTGGCGACGCTGCAGGAGGCAGTGCGGGCTGAGGGCGGCGCCCTTTTAACAGAATCCCGGGTTTTCGATGTCTACCAGGGCAAGCAGATAGATTCGAGTCTAAAAAGTGTGGCTTTTGGCTTGATTTTACAGGATTCTTCACGCACCCTTACCGACGATGAGGCAGACGCGGTGGTGGCGGCGGTGGTCGCCCGCCTGGAGTCTGAGTTTGGGGCCAGAATAAGAGACTGATATGGCGCTGACCAAGGCTGAGATGGCGGAGGCGTTGTTCCAGGACATGGGCCTGAACAAGCGTGAAGCCCGGGAACTCGTGGAAATGTTCTTCGAGGAACTGCGCACCGCCCTGGCAAACGGGGAACAGGTCAAGCTTTCGGGGTTCGGCAACTTCGACCTGCGAGACAAGAATCGCCGGCCGGGGCGCAACCCCAAGACCGGGGAAGAGATTCCGATCACGGCGCGCCGGGTGGTGACCTTCCGCCCGGGCCAGAAGCTGAAGACACGGGTAGAAGCTTATGCTGGAACCGGGGAATAACGACGAGCTCCCGGTCATCCCGGGCAAGCGTTACTTCACCATCGGCGAAGTGAGCGAGCTCTGCGGCGTGAAACCGCACGTGCTGCGCTACTGGGAACAGGAGTTTCCTCAGCTCAAGCCGGTCAAGCGGCGGGGCAACAGGCGTTACTACCAGCGCCGGGACGTGCTCCTGATCCGGCAGATCCGCAGCCTCCTGTACGACGAGGGTTTCACGATCGGCGGCGCCCGACAGCGGCTGACCGGCGACGACGCCAAGGAAGACCTCACCCAGAGTGTCCAGATCGTGCGGCAGATTCGCACGGAACTCGAGGAAATCCTCAAGATCCTGCGCGGCAAGTAGCGTCGCGACAGTTTTTCCGGGCGGCGCCTTCGGGTATCATCCCGCCCTCTCGACGGCGAATCGCCGTTTTCTCTCTCGGTCGGGGCGTGGCGCAGCCTGGTAGCGCACCTGCATGGGGTGCAGGGGGTCGGAGGTTCAAATCCTCTCGCCCCGACCACTTAAACCGCTGAAACGAAGCGAATCAGGGAATCGAGAGCGGCCCGGGGCATAGCGGCCCCTAGCGCGGGCCGTCCTTGCCGGCGTTCTTGAGCCGGTCTACCAGCGCCTGGGCACGGGCCCGGGCTTCCTCGCGCCGGGCCGGGTCCCGCACCATCTCTTCGAGGTCCGCGATGATCACGTCCATGCCGGCCGGGTCCCCGGCGGGCCCCGGCTGGTCAGCCGCCCCGAACAGGTTGATCCACTGCTCCGTGCGCCGCCCGTAGCGCACCACCGCATAGAAGCGCTTGCCCCCGTCGTCCCCCGGGACGAGGAGATCGATCAGGGCTGCGAAGACCGAGACCGGGCTGATCAGGAGATCGCGCAGCCCGTCCACGATGAGCTTGAACTGGAACACGATCACATCGTGTAGCACGGGAAATCGCTCTTTCATCGTTGCCTCCGAAGTCACGGCGCCAGCATGCATGGACGAGTCCATTCTATGCATAGCCGGATGAGCCGGCCCAGCCGCCTCGCCTTTACAGCTGTGACTATGGCCACCACACTGGATTCCTCATAGCCAAGCGGCAAGGCGAGGTGAATGGACCCAGAAGCCCTGGAAATCCGGCAACATCTGGCGCGCTTCGCGCCCTTCGAGGGTCTGCCCGACGAACTGCTCGATCGGGTGGCGGAGAATGTCGACGTCGCCTACTTCAAGGCCGGCAGCGAGATCCTGCAGCGTGAACAGCCCATCGATGCGCTGCACTACATCCGCAGCGGCGCTGTGGAGCTCTACCGGCGCAGCGGTGCCCTCCACAACCGGCTGGAGGAGGGCGACGTGTTCGGCCATTTCAGCCTGCTGCGCAATCAACGCGTCCATTTCCCGGTCAAGGCGATCGAAGACACGCTGATTTACCTTGTGCCGAATGCGATCTTCGAGCAGCTCTGCGCCGAGGACGAGCAGTTCGCGGACTTCGTCGAGCTGGAGCAGCCCCGGCTCAAGTCGGCCGTCGAGAAGCGTGCTGGCGATACAGGGCTCGCCGCCGTCCGCGTCCGGAAGCTGATCACTCGCCATCCCGTGGTCGTCGAGTCGGACGTCACCGTGCAGGATGCAGCGGTCCGCATGGGAGCGGCGCACGCCAGCGCGGTCCTGGTGCTGGGAAACGCCGAGCAAGATCCTCGCCATTTGGTTACGGATGAAGATGGCCGGCATCGCTGCCTGCTCGGGATCCTGACGGACACCGACTTCCGTAGCCGCGTGGTGGGGGCGGGCCGAGCCCATGACACCCCAGTCGGCGAAATCGTCAGCGGCCCGGCGATTACTGTCCAGTCAGACGAGACGCTGCAGGAGGCCATGTTGTGCATGCTGCGCAATAACCTGCAGCACCTCCCGGTGCTGCACCGGCGGCGCCCCGCCGGGGTGTTGCATATCTCCGACATCATCCGCTACCAGACCCATACCAGCCTTTACCTGGTGGACCGAATCTTTTCCCAGGACAGCGCGCAGGCGCTCGCCCGGCTGCTACCGGACGTGCGCGAGTCGTTCGTCCGCATGGTCGAGGAGGGGGCTGATTCGCAGATGATCGGCAGCTCGCTGTCTACGATTGGCCGCAGCTTCACCCGCCGGCTCCTGGAGCTGGCCGAGGCCGAACTCGGTCCGCCGCCGATCCCTTACTGCTTCATGGCGCTCGGCTCGATGGCGCGCAACGAGCAGACCATCGTCTCGGACCAGGACAATGCGCTGGTGCTCGACGACAGCTTCGTCCCGGCGGCCCACGACGACTATTTCGCCGCGCTCGGGAAGTTTGTCAGCGTTGGTCTGGCGGCCTGCGGC
>JASFEC010000159.1:0-5751 GCA_050125045.1 Gammaproteobacteria bacterium
TGGGCGGGATGGGCGCAGTGATGCGCGCGATCCCCTCCGAGGCCGTGACGCTGGATTCCCTGAAGCTGCCGGACGTGGTGCGGAGCCTCTGCCTCCACCGCCAGGGGATGATCCTCGTGACCGGCAAGACCGGCTCGGGCAAGTCCACTACCCTCGCGGCGATGATCCACGAGATCAACCGCTCCCGGAAAGGGCACATCATCACCATCGAGGACCCGATCGAATTCTTGCACCAGCGCATCGGCTGCCTGATCAGCCAGCGCGAGGTCGGCAACCACACGCCCAGCTTCTCGGAGGCCCTGCACTCGGCCCTGCGCGAGGACCCGGACGTCGTGCTGGTCGGCGAGCTGCGCGACCTCGAGACGATGGCGACGGCCATTACGGCTGCCGAGATGGGGATTCTGGTGATGGGCACGCTCCACACCAACGGCGCCGCCGCGACAGTCGATCGCATCGTCCATGCCTTCCCGCCGGAGAAGCAGGCGCATGTGCGCACCATGCTGTCCACCTCGCTGCGCGGCGTGCTTTCCCAGCAGCTCTGTCGGCTCAAGACCGGCGGGGGCCGCGTGGCGGCGCTGGAGATCCTGATCAACACCCCGGCCGTGGCCAACCTGCTGCGCCAGGGCAAGCTCGATCAGCTCGAGACCGCGATGCAATCGGGCGCCGGCGTGGGCATGCGCACCATGGACGCCGCCCTGCACGAACTCACGGACCGCCGCTTCATCACTCCACGCGAAGCCTACGAGCGCGCGGTCAACAAGGAGCGCTTCCGCAAGCGCGCCGAGGAGTCGGAGCCGCCGCCGCGGCGCGGGGCCTGAGCCCCGGATATGGCATAATTTCGCGCTTGTCATCCCCGGCAGTTCCGGGCGCGGCCCGATCGCGCCGGGCCGCCTTGCAACAGTCCCGATGAGACCGCAAACCCGCGGGAAGCGATCATGAGCGACAGCCGCGAAATCCTCGTCACCAGCGCCCTGCCCTACGCCAACGGGCCGCTGCACCTCGGCCACATGGTCGAGTACATCCAGACCGACATCTGGGTGCGCTTCCAGCGCATGCGGGGACACCGCTGCATCTATGTCTGCGCCAGCGATGCGCACGGCACGCCGATCATGCTGAAGGCCCGCCAGGACGGCATCACCCCCGAGGCGCTGATCCGCGAGATCCATGCCGGCCAGGTGGAGGACTTCGCGGGCTTCAGCATCAGCTTCGACAACTATCACAGCACCCACTCCGACGAGAACCGGGTGCTGGTCGAGGAGATCTTCCGCGCGCTGGAAGATGGCGGCCACATCGACGTGCGGCCCATCCGCCAGTCATTCGACGAGCAGGAGCAGATGTTCCTGCCGGACCGCTTCGTCCGCGGCACCTGCCCGCGCTGCGGGGCGGCCGATCAATACGGCGACAGCTGCGAGGTTTGCGGCGCCACCTACCGGCCGTCGGAGCTGGTGGATCCCCTGTCTGTGCTGTCCGGCACCCGGCCGGTCGAGCGCGAGTCTGAGCACCTGTTCTTCAAGCTGGGTGACTTCGAGGCGCTGCTGAAGGCGTGGATGGCGGAGGGACGCCTGCACGAGAGCATGCGCAACAAGCTTGAGGAATGGTTCGAGGCCGGCCTGCAGGACTGGGACATCAGTCGCGACGCGCCGTACTTCGGCTTCGAGATCCCCGGCCGCCCGGGGAAGTACTTTTATGTCTGGCTCGATGCCCCGATCGGCTATATCGCCAGCTTCCGCAACCTGTGCGACCGACAGCACGCGCTGGACTTCGACGCCTGGTGGCGCCCGGGCAGCGACAAGGAGCTGTATCACTTCATCGGCAAGGACATCGTGTATTTCCATTCGCTGTTCTGGCCTGCGGTGCTGCACGGCGCCGGCTTCCGCATGCCCACGGCGGTGTTCGCCCACGGCTTCCTGACGGTGAACGGCGAGAAGATGTCCAAGTCCCGCGGCACTTTCATCCGGGCCAGCACCTGGCTGGAGCATCTCGACCCGGAGGCCCTGCGCTATTACTACGCCACCAAGCTGGGGCCTGGGCCGGAGGACCTCGACCTGAACCTGGACGATTTCGTCCAGCGCGTGAACTCGGACCTCGTCGGCAAGCTGGTCAACATCGCCAGCCGCTGCGCGGGCTTCATTCATCGCGTCGCCGACGGTCGCCTGGCGGCCGAGCTGCCCGAGCCCGGCCTCCAGGAGGAGCTGGCGGCGGCAGGGCCGGAGATTGCCGAGCATTTCGAGCAGCGCCGTTACAACCAGGCGATGCGCCAGGTGATGGCGCTGGCCGACCGCGTGAACCAGTACATCGACCGGGAGAAGCCCTGGGTCGTGGCCAAGCAGCCGGGCCGGGAGAGCGAGGTCCAGGCGGCCTGCACGCAGGGCCTGAACGGCTTCCGCAGCCTGGTGACCTGGCTCAAGCCCGTCCTGCCGCGGCTGGCGGCCGCGGCCGAGGAATTCCTGCGCTGCCCGCCCCTGCAATGGGACGACGCCGGCCACCCTCTGCTCGGTCACGAGATCGGCCGCTTCGAGGCGCTGATGCGGCGGGTGGACCCGAAAGCGGTGCAGGCGCTGCTCGAGGCCTCGCGCGACAGCCTCGAGAAGAAGCCGGTTCCGGCGCGCGCCCAGGCCGCGCCGGCGGGGGAAGAAGGCCCGCCGGAGATCGCGATCGAAGACTTCCTCAAGGTGGATCTGCGGGTGGCGCGCATCGTCGAGGCGGACTACGTCGACGGCGCCGACAAGCTGCTCAAGCTGACGCTGGACCTCGGCGACAGCCGCCGCCAGGTGTTCTCGGGCATCCGCTCGGCCTACCGCGCCGAAGACCTTCCCGGCAGGCTCACCATCGTGGTGGCCAACCTGAAACCCCGGAAAATGCGTTTCGGCGTGTCCGAGGGCATGGTCCTCGCGGCCTCCGGCGACGGCGGAATCTTTCTGCTGGCGCCGGACAGCGGTGCCGAGCCCGGCATGCGCGTGACCTGAGCCGGGACAGTCCCGGAAGCTGAAGCGATGCAAGAGCTGGCTCTCATACTCGTGGCAACGGTGCTGGTGAACAACTTCGTGCTGGTGAAGTTCCTCGGCCTGTGCCCGTTCATGGGCGTGTCACGGAAACTGGAAACTGCCGCCGGCATGGCGCTGGCCACCACCTTCGTACTGACCCTGTCTTCGGTCTGCAGCTACCTGGTGCAGGAGTTCCTGCTGGCGCCGCTCGGGCTCGAGTACCTGCGAACCATCGCCTTCATCCTGGTGATCGCAGGCGTGGTGCAGTTCACCGAGATGGTGGTCCGCAAGACCAGCCCGCTGCTCTACCAGGTGCTCGGCATCTATCTCCCGCTGATCACCACCAACTGCGCAGTGCTCGGCGTGGCGCTGCTCAACGTCCAGGAAAGCCACGGCTTCCTCGAGTCCTTCGTCTATGGTTTTGGCGCCGCGGTCGGCTTCTCGCTCGTGCTCGTACTGTTCGCCGGGGTCCGGGAACGGATCGCCGCCGCCGATGTGCCTCTGCCCTTCCAGGGCGCATCGATCGCACTGGTGACGGCCGGCCTCATGTCGCTGGCGTTCATGGGTTTCGCCGGCCTGGTGCGGGGCTGACATGATCAGCGCCGTCGCTGTCATCGCCGGTATCGCCCTGCTGTTCGGGCTCGCGCTGGGCTTCGCCGCCGTGCGTTTCCGCACGGCGGGCGATCCGGTGGCGGACCAGATCGATGCCCTGCTCCCGCAGACCCAGTGCGGCCAGTGCAGCTTCGCCGGTTGTCGCCCCTATGCCGAGGCGATCGCCGCCGGCGAGGCGGACATCAACCGCTGCCCGCCGGGCGGCGAGGCCACGATCCGCGCCCTTGCCGACCTGCTGGAGCGGGATCCCAAGCCGCTCGACCCGGAGAGCGGCGAGATCAAGCCGCGCATGGTCGCCGTCATCGACGAGCCGCTGTGCATCGGCTGCACGCTCTGCATCCAGGCCTGCCCCGTCGATGCGATCCTGGGCGCCGGCAAGCAGATGCACACCGTCATCGCCAGCGAGTGCACTGGCTGCGAGCTCTGCGTGGCGCCCTGCCCGGTCGACTGCATCGAGATGGTGGCGGAGCCGGTGACGCTGAAGACCTGGAAATGGCCGCGACCCGCCTCGCCGCAGGTAGCGGAGCGCCGGTGAAGCAGTCCAGGCTCTGGCACTTTCACGGCGGCCTGAAGCTGGACGCCCGCGCCGCTGCCGCGGTGGCGGCGCCCATCGGCACCGTTCCGCTACCGGCGCAGCTCGTGCTGCCACTGTCGCAGCATGTCGGGCAGCCGGCGGAGCCCATCGTCAGCCCCGGCGACCGCGTGCTGCGCGGCCAGCCGATCGCCCGGCCCAACGGCTACGTCGGCGCCAAGGTGCATGCCTCGAGTTCCGGCACCGTGGTGGAGATCGCCGAGCACCCGGTGCCGCATCCCAGCGGCCTGTCTGCCGACTGCATCGTGATCGAGACCGACGGCCGCGACGAACGCTGGGGAGGCTACGAGCCGCTGTCGGACTATACCGCCCTGAACGGGCCCGACCTCCGCGCCCGGGTGCGCGCGGCCGGCGTCGTGGGACTGGGCGGCGCCGCCTTCCCGACCGCCGTCAAGCTCGGCGCGGGCTCCGGCCTGAAGCTGCTGATCCTGAACGGCGCGGAGTGCGAGCCCTATATCTGCTGCGACGAGCTGCTGTTGCGGGAGCGCGCCGACGAGGTCCTCGCCGGGGCACAGATCCTGATGCGGGCGCTCGACATCAGCCGCTGCGTTGTGGCCATCGAGGACGACAAGCCACTCGCGCGCCAGGCCCTCGAGGTGGCCATCGCCCGCTCCGGCGACGCGCGCCTCGAGGTGGTCTCGGTGCCGGCGCTCTATCCCGAGGGCGGCGAGCGGCAGCTCATCAAGGTCCTCACAGGCGAGGAAGTGCCGGCCCGCGGCGTGCCGCCGGATATCGGCTATCTCTGTCACAACGTGGGTACCGCCGCGGCCGTGGCCCGTGCCGTGCTGCAGGGCGAGCCGCTGATCTCGCGCATCGTCACCGTCACCGGGGAGGGCGTGGCGCGTCCGCAGAACATGGAGGTGCGGCTGGGCACGCCGATCAGCGCCCTGGTGCAGGCTTGCGGGGGCTACACCGAGTCTGCGGCCCACCTCCTCATGGGCGGCGCGATGATGGGTTTTCCGCTCGCCGACGACAGCCTGCCGGTGATCAAGGGAACCAACTGCATCGTGGTCGCCTCCCGCGAGGAGATCCGGCCGCGGACGCCGGCCATGCCGTGCATCCGCTGCGGCGAGTGCGCCGAGGTCTGTCCCGCCCAACTCCTGCCGCAGCAGCTCTACTGGCACGCCCGCAGCGAAGACTTGGAGCCGCTCGACGATTACCACCTCTTCGACTGCATCGAATGCGGCTGCTGCGACGTGGCCTGCCCGAGCCAGATTCCGCTGACCCAGTACTTCCGCTATGCCAAGACCGAGCTGTGGGCTCGGCAGCGGGACCGTGTGCGCTCGGACGTCGCGCGGGAGCGCTTCGAGGCCCGGCGTGACCGTATCGAGGCGGAGCAGGAAGCGCGTCGCAAGCGCCTGGAAGAAAAAACCCGCGCCGCGGATCGGGCCCGGGGCGACGAGCAGTCACGCAAGGCGATGATTGACGACGCCCTGGAGCGCGTGCAGGCGCGCCGTGGCGCGGAACGACGGCATGAGCCGGGAGCCGGGGAGTGAGATTCCAGCGCACCCTGCCCCCGCACGTGCGCCCGGCCCGCAGCGTCACCCAGGTCATGGGCGAAGT
>JASFEC010000160.1:0-5680 GCA_050125045.1 Gammaproteobacteria bacterium
CAGCAGCGCTTCCGCCGTGGGCGGGCAACCGGGCACGTAAACGTCCACCGGCACGATGCGGTCACAGCCGCGCACCACGGCATAGGAATAGTGGTAGTAGCCGCCGCCGTTGGCGCAGCTACCCATGGAAATCACCCAGCGGGGCTCGGCCATCTGGTCGTAGACCTTGCGCAGCGCCGGCGCCATCTTGTTGACCAGCGTGCCGGCCACGATCATCACGTCGGACTGGCGCGGACTGGGCCGGAAAATGATGCCGAATCGGTCAAGGTCGTAGCGCGCTGCGCCGGCGTGCATCATCTCCACAGCGCAGCAGGCCAGGCCGAAGGTCATCGGCCACATCGAACCCGTGCGCGCCCAGTTCACGACGGCGTCCACCGTGGTCGTGACGATACCGGGCTGCTGGCTCTTGCCCAGCGTGGCCGGGACGGGCTCGCTCAATCCCATTCCAGCGCCCCCCGCTTCCACTCGTAGATGAAGCCGACGACCAGGATCAGCAGGAACACGGCCATCGCCAGCAGCCCGAAGCCGCCAACAGCGTCGAGCGAAACCGCCCACGGAAACAGGAAGGCGATTTCCAGATCGAAAATGATGAACAGGATGGCGACCAGGTAGTACCGCACATCGAATTTCATGCGCGCGTCCTCGAAGACCTCGAACCCGCACTCGTAGGGCGAAGTCTTGGCGTCATCCGGCCGGCGGGGACCCAGCAGGAAGCCCAGCGAGAGCAGCAGGGCGCCGAGGACGAGAGAGATGGCCAGGAAGACAAGGATTGGGAGGTAGTTCTCGAGCATTCCGGTTCCTGTTCGACGCCGTTCCGCCGGGGCGCGCAGCCGGGGCTGCGTTAAGCGTCCTATTCTAACAGTCGTGCGCCGATGCTGGCGTCGCAGCGCCCGCTACCGGCAACGAATTTCGGGATTCATGCGGCACCGGATTCCCGGAGGGCACCGGGAGACTATGCCCCGGCAGGGGCTGGCGGGACTCGCTCCGCCACAGACCCCGCACGCTCTTCTCGCAGGCTGATCCCCGGGGTTCCTGCTCCCCGGCGCTATCCCGGTCCCGTATCGCCGGAAGACGCGGAGCGCGAGTCGCCCCGCAAACTGCGCCGAATTCTACTACGTACACCAGCGGGTGCACACAACTCGTGTCCGCTCCTGGGACCTTCGCGTAGACCCGCGCCGGGCAGCAGGTCGCCGTAGGAGAGGAGTGCCCCGATCCGGCCGAGGGCCGCCCGCAGGTCGCTGGCCAGCATGAGGCTGAGATCCCCCGGGTGAATCGCGAGCCGCAGCGGCCTACCGGCCGAAGCCAGCCGGAATCCGAGCCGGTTCACCATGTGGACTGCGACCGCCCGGAGCGGGGTGTCCGCCTCGAACCCCGCCAGCGGCAACCAGCGCCGGGCACCGCTGCCCGGATACCGGAGACCACCCAGGTCTTCCCACAGGCGGAACGGCAGGTCTCCGTCGCGGATCGGGTCGAGCCGGCCGAGCGCCCAGGCTGGCGGGACGTAGAGCGCCGGCGACGGCAAGCCCCGCTCGGCGAACCAGTCAAAACAGTGCCTGACCAGGGAGCGGGCACCCTCGCGGTCGAGTCCCAGGTGTTCCGCCACGCCACGGGAAATCAGCGCCGAATGCAGCCGGTGGCGCAGGCCGCGAACCCGGGCTGCGCGGTGGCTCCAGCCGTGCCCGGCCAACTCGCAGCCGGCGGCGGTCAGCCTGCGCAGGCGTTGCAGGTCGTCTTGGCTCCAGCCCGCGCCCGGTACCACCAGCAGCGTAATCGCCCCCCCATGGCAGCCACGTACCAGTGCAACCAGATCCTCCACCCGGCTCAGCGTGGCCGGCATGACGTCGTGCACGGAGACCAGGGCCGGCGGCAGCTCAGCCACTGGCGATCTCTGCCACGAGCGCCACCCACTCGCTGATAATTGCATCGCAAAAGACCCAAGCCGCCCTGCGGCCTCGTCGGGCGAGCGCCAGCCGAAGCTCCGGCGGCATCTGCTCGAGTCGCGCGACGGCATGGTCTAGGGATTCGTCCGCACCCATGGCGAACAGGCCGTGGCAGAGACTGTCCCAGTCGCGGATGCCGCAGTGCGACGACACCAGCGCGAGCCGTCCCCGTACCATGGCTTCCAGGGCCACCGTACCGAAACCTTCCACGTGAGAGGGAAGCGCCACGACGTCGGCCTGGTCCATCAGCCCCGGCAGGGCGGACCGTGGCTGCCAGCCTAGCCACTCCAGGTTCGGCAGTTCGGCACAGGCCGCGCGGACCTTGCCCGCCAGGGGGCCGTCGCCCGCCAGTCGGAAACGGATGTGGGAATGTCGGCGCGCCGCGGCGATGACGCTCTCGACGTTCTTCTCCGGCGCCAGGCGACCGGCGAACAGCACGCTTTCGAGCCGCCCCCCCGCAGTAGCCGCCGGATTGGCCAGGAAGCGCCCGCCCAGCGGGGTTCCCATTACCGCCACCCTGTCGGCACCGAATCGTCGGGCCCCCAGCGCCATGGGCGTGCTGTTGGCCACGACAATGCGGCTCGCAGCGAACACGGAGCGGCTGCGCCTTTCCAGCACGCGCTGGCTGACCTGGCCGAACAGGCGGCTCCAGGGCCGGGTCCAGTAGAGGCTCGCAAGCTGGTCCAGGTCCGTGTGGTAGCCGCCGATGACGGATATGCCGAGTCGCCGGGCGGCAGCAATCGCAGTCGTTCCAAACGGCCCGGGGGTGGCGGCCACGATCACGTCGGGGCGCAGGGATTCGAGATAGCCCAGCAGCCGCCGCCGGGGCGGCAGACACACGCTCTGGGTGGCGTCTCCGGGCAAAGGCAACCTAACCCTGCCCCGCCAGCCCCGCGCAGGATCGGGGCAGATGAGCTCGGAGTGGTCGATGCGTCCTGCCAACGCCTCGACGAGGTCGTGATAGTAGGTCCCGACCCCGTTGCGCTCGGGCAAGGCGTCCGAGACCACGATCAGCTTCAGCGGCAAGCGGGGCGAGGCGACGGTACGAACGTGTTCGGCGCGTACGCTCATCATGCTGCCTCTCTGCCGAAAGGTGTGTCCGGCCGGCGATACACGCTCTGGAACCGCCGCAGGATCCCTTCCGGGGAGAGCCCGAACGAAGCCGGAGTCGGTCGGTGAGTGGAGCGGAAACGGCGTGCAGCCCCGCCGCGCTGCATGAGGCGGGTCTGCCATTCCGCTGAGACCGCCAGTCCCAACTGCCGATAGGCATCCTCGATGGTCGCGGCCAGGTTCTTGCGCAGGTCGGGCTCTGCAACCAGGACCGCCCGGCCCGGCTTGTCGGCGGCGAAGTCCATGAGATGGTGATAGCCGTGCTCCAGCGCCGACATCAGTCGCTCCATGAAGACCGGGTCGTCCGCGCGGTGTCCAAACAGTGCACAGCCGCCGGCCAGTGCAGACAGCTGCGACGGCACGACCTGCAACGGTTCGCGCAGGCAGGCGATGAACCGCGCGTCGGGGAACGTCTCCGCGAGGCTCCCCGCCCACGAAGAAAATGCCGCATTTTTGGACAGAAAACGCTTTCCCGGCGAGGCGGCATGCAGGTGCCGCTGGACCAGGGACCGGTAAAAACGCATCAGGCGCGCGCGCTCGGCAGGCGGCATGTCCGTATACATGCGGCCGAGGCTCCAGGCCCTGCGCGAGAACGGAAAAGCCACGATCTGCAGGAAGCAAGCCATGACCGGCAGCAGGCACAGGTAGTCCTCTTCGGGGGCATCGAGGGAAACCGGGTGGATGTCGTCGAGGCCGACAGCGACTTGCCTCAGGAAACGGTCCAGCAGGCGCCGACCCCGCCCCCCAAGCCGCCGGTCCAGGCGCCCGACCCGGTGCAGAATCCACCGCTGGGTCACGGAGGGCGCCAGCACGCATTCCCACGTGGTGAAGGTTGTAAATTGCGGGTCCTCGGCCAGCACGCGGTGCGCCAGCGTGGTCCCGCTGCGCGGAATGCCGAGCACGAACACCGGCGATTCCACCCGCACCCGCCGGTATCCGCGGAAGAGCAATTCGTCCAGGCCCAGGCATAGCCAGTGCAACAGTTGCAGGCCTGCGACGAGTGGGAGTACCAGGAGCGAGAACGCGAAGGCGGCAAGCTTCAGCTGCGCCAGCTGCCGAGCCAGAAGTGCAAGGCTCAACCCGCCGAACGTCAGCGCCGAAGAGGCAAACAGGCGCATCAGGTCTGTGGCGCCGGGCAGAACGTTCATCGGGCGCACATTGTTCCGGCCGAACGTGAACCTTTTGTTTCAGAGTGCCCCGCGCCGTCCTGTGCCGAGCGCCCCGGGAGACACCGGGCGGACCTCAGGGTGCTTGCTTCAAGCAGATTTTTGGTAGGTGGTGCGGATGGTCGGACTCGAACCGACACGGCTTGCGCCACTGCCCCCTCAAGACAGCGTGTCTACCAGTTCCACCACATCCGCACGATAAACCGTGGATCCCGCAGCGGCCGCCGTTTACTGGGGCGGCCTCTGCTCCGAGGCCGGCGGCTCGTCTGCGGGTAGCGCAGGCGTGCCGCCGTCCTCCGCCGGCGTCGGAATGGCGCTGGGCGACTCACTCTCGGCCGGCGCCGTGATCGGGGCGCGCTCGAGAATGCTGTCCGGCTCAGTCCGCTGACCGGCGAGGTACGCGAGCCCGAGGCTCGTGATGAAAAACAACGTCGCGAGAATCGCCGTCGCCCTGCTTAGGAACGAGGTCGTGCCCCGGGAACCGAAGACGGTCCCGGACGCCCCTGCTCCGAACGCGGCACCGGCATCGGCGCCCTTGCCCCGCTGCAGCAGGACGAGCGCGATGATGGCCACGGCCAGGAAGACATGGCTCACGGTAGCTAAGGTCTGAAGCATCTGGTCCTGTTATCCGTAACTCAGCCAGCCGCGCGACAGATGCTCGCGAACCCTGCGACCTCAAGCGAGGCGCCGCCCACGAGCCCGCCGTCTACGTCCGGCATGGCAAAAATCTCGGCTGCATTGGCGGCCTTGACGCTCCCGCCATACAGCACCTTAACGAAGTCCGCAATCTTAGCATTTTCCTTCGCCAGTAAGCCACGGATAAATGCGTGCACCGTCTGCGCCTGGTCGGGCGTGGCAGTGCGTCCGGTGCCGATGGCCCAGATGGGCTCGTAGGCGATGATTGCCCGCTCGAAAGCCTCGATACCGGCCGCCGCCACCACGGCCCGGATCTGGCGCGCAACCACGGCCTCCGTTTCCTCGGCTTCGCGCTCCTCCAGGCTCTCGCCGACGCAGAGGATAGGCACCAGGCCATGGCGTTGCGCCGCGATGAACTTCTGTGCGACGAGCTCGTCGGTCTCCCCGTTGAGGGTGCGACGCTCGGAATGCCCGACAATCGCGTACCGGCACCCCAGCTCCGCGAGCATCGCGCCCGAGACCTGGCCGGTGAAGGCGCCCTGGTCCTGGTCGGAAACATCCTGGGCGCCCACCGCCACGGCAGTGCCAGCCGCAGCCGCCACGGCCGCCTCGAGGTAAGGGTATGGCGGACAGACGGCAATCTCGCAGGGTGAACCGCCGGCGAATTCCTGCGCCAGGCCGGACACCAGGGCCTGGGTCAGCTCGCGCGAGCCGTGCATTTTCCAGTTGCCTGCAACCAGTATCCGTCTCATCCCGTTCTCCGGCGGTTGGAAGGCGCGGCACTTTAGCCGCAGCCCCGGGGGAAATCAAACTTCGGCCGCTTCCCGG
>JASFEC010000161.1:0-5668 GCA_050125045.1 Gammaproteobacteria bacterium
GAAGTCGCGGTCCCCGGCGACGAAGCCCGTGACCGTGTGCGAGCTGCGCCGCCCCGCGCGCAGCCCGATCAAGAGGGTCACCGCCAGGTAGGCGCCGACGATCACCGACACCCACTGCCACCGCTCCATCAGCGGTCCCCCGACCGGCTCTCGAAATAATCAAGCACGACGAGCGCCGCCAGGCTGACGAGGATCCAGAAGATGTACCAGGCCAGGGACCGGGGCAGCCCGAACACCAGCGGGCCACCGTCCTCGACCAGCAGCGCGCCGGGCCACATCACCGCCAGCGCAAACAGCGCGAACACGCAGATGACGGCGAGCCGGACCCGGGTCAGGCGCATGCGGAGCTGCTCAGCCGACTCCGGCCGGCGCGCGATCCGCCTCGTGGCATGCCACGAGGTGATCGCCGATTTGCCGCAGCGCCGGCGTCTCGGCCGCGCAGCGCGGCGTCGCGATCGGGCAGCGGGTGCGGAAGGCGCAGCCGGACGGCGGGTTGACGGGCGACGGCAGGTCGCCCTGCAGCGGCGCGAACGCCTTCTCGCGCTCCAGCTTGGGGTCGGGGATGGGCACGGCCCGGATCAGCGCCTGGGTGTAGGGATGCAGCGGCCGCTCGTAGATCGCATCCCGGTCAGCGACCTCCGCCACCCGGCCGAGGTACATCACCATGATGCGGTGGCTGATGTGCCGCACCACGGCCAGGTCATGGGCAATGAAGACCAGCGACAAGTCCATTTCCGCCTGCAGGTCCATCAGGAGGTTGACGATCTGGGCCTGGATCGAAACGTCGAGCGCGCTCACCGGCTCGTCGCAGACGACCAGCTTGGGCTCGAGCACCAGGGCCCGCGCGATGCCGATCCGCTGGCACTGGCCGCCGGAGAACTCGTGTGGATAGCGGTTGAAATGCTCTGGACTCAGCCCGACCCGCTCCAGCATGACGTTCACCCGGTGGCGGACCTCGTCCCGCGAGAGGCGCGGGAAATGCGTCTGCAGCGGCTCCGCGACGACGGTGCCCACGGTCATGCGCGGGTTCAGCGAGGCCAGCGGGTCCTGGAAGACGACCTGCATGTTGCGCCGCTGCGGCCGCATGGCCCGCTTGTCCGCATGCGTGATGTCGTTGCCCAGCAGGGTCACCCGGCCGGCGGTGGGCTCCACCAGCCGCAGGATCGCCCGCGCCAGGGTCGACTTGCCGCAACCGGACTCGCCGACCACGCCCAGCGTCTCCCCGGGATGCAGTTCGAGGTCCACTCCGTCCACGGCCTTCAGGTCGCGGGTCG
Source organism: Gammaproteobacteria bacterium (assembly GCA_050125045.1). Lineage (GTDB taxonomy): Bacteria > Pseudomonadota > Gammaproteobacteria > Steroidobacterales > XN24 > XN24. The sequence goes on from JASFEC010000161.1 coordinate 1,275, forward strand.
GCCCGAGCAGCCGCTCGGGCACCAGCCGGAAGTGCACTTTCAGATCGCTGGTCGCCAGCAGCGGCGGTGCCGCGCGATCGGGCTCCCGGCGGGCCGCCGCCGTGTCCTCCTGTCCCGGCGCGGGCGCCGGCGAAGCGAGCGAGACCAGCCGCTGGCTGCCGCTGCGGTCCAGCCGGGGGACCGCGGCCAGCAGCGCCCGCGTATAGGGATGCTGCGGCCGGTAGAAGACGTCCTCGACCCCGCCCGACTCCTTCTCCTCGCCCTGGTGCATCACCAGCAGGCGGTCGCACAGCCCGGCCACCACGCCGAGGTCATGGGTGATCAGGATGATCGCCGTGCCGGTCTCGCGCCGCACCTCGCGCATCAGCTCGAGGATCTGCGCCTGCACGGTGACGTCCAGCGCCGTGGTGGGCTCGTCGGCAATGAGCAGGTCGGGGCGGCATAACAGCGCGGAGGCGATCATCACCCGCTGGCGCATCCCGCCGGAGAACTCGTGCGGGTACATGTCCACGCGCTTGGCCGCCGCGGGGATGTGGACGGCGTCGAGCAGCTCGATGCAGCGCCCGCGAGCGGCCTTGCGGTCGAGGCCCTCGTGGTGATGCAGCACCTGCGCCATCTGCTGGAACACCGTCATGTAGGGATTCAGCGAGGTCATCGGGTCCTGGAAGATCATGCCGACGCGACGGCCGCGGATGCGCCGCAGCGCCTCGGGCGGCAGCCCGAGCAGCTCCGTGCCGTCGAAGCGCGCCGAGCCGGTGGCGCGGCCGTTGGCAGACAGGAGCCCGATCAGGCTCATCATCGACTGGCTCTTGCCGGAGCCGGACTCGCCGACGATGCCGAGGGTCTCGCCCCGCTCGAGGGAGAACCCGAGGTCGCGCACGGCGTGCACCTCGCCGTCGGGCGTGTGGAAGCGGACGTTGAGCTTCTCGACCTCGAGCAGCGCCATCAGCGGTCCTTCGGGTCGAGCGCGTCGCGCAGGCCGTCGCCGACGAAGTTGAAGCAGAACAGCGTCAGGGCCAGAAAGGCGGCCGGGAACACCAGCATCCAGGGCGCGGTGCCCATCTCCTGCGCCCCCTCGTTGACCAGCGCGCCCCAGGAGGTCATCGGCTCCTGCACGCCCAGGCCCAGGAAGCTGAGGAAGCTCTCGACGAGGATGACCTGCGGGATGGTCAGCGTCACGTACACCACGACCACGCCGAGCAGGTTGGGCACGATGTGGCGGCGGATGATGTTGAAGGTCGCGACGCCCTGCGCTTCCGCGGCCTCGATGAACTCCTTGTGCTTCAGCGACAGCGTCTGGCCGCGCACGATGCGCGCCATGTCGAGCCAGTTGATGGCGCCGATGGCGACGAAGATCAGCAGGATGTTGCGGCCGAAAAACACCATGAGCAGGATGACGAAGAACATGAAAGGCATGGCGTAGAGGATGTCGACGATGCGCATCATCACGTGGTCGACCCGCCCGCCGAGGTAACCCGCGGTGGCGCCCCAGCTGATGCCGATCAGCAGGCTCACCAGCGTCGCCACCACGCCGATCAGCAGGGAGATGCGGCCGCCGTAGAGTGTGCGCACGAACAGGTCGCGGCCCAGGGCGTCGGTACCGAAGTAGTGGCGGCTCTCCCAGTCCGGCCCGATGGAGACGTTATCCCAGTCGGTCTGGGCATAGTCCCAGGGGGACAGCCAGGGCCCGACCACGACCAGCACCGCCATGGCCAGGATCAGCACCCCGGCCACCATCGCCGCGCGGTTCCGGCGCAGCACGTTCCAGGCGTCGACCCACAGGCTGCGGCCCTTGACGGGCGCCGCCGTTGCGGTCGCGGCTGCAGGCTGCGGCGCGGCGCTCACGAATACTTCACCTTCGGGTCGAGCCAGGCGTAGACCAGGTCGACCAGCAGGTTGAACAGGATGATCAGCGCGCCGTAGAACACCACCACGCCCATCACCAGCGTGTAGTCGCGGTTCAGCGCGCCCTGCACGAAGTAACGGCCGAGCCCGGGCACGCCAAAGATCTGCTCGATCACCACCGAGCCGGTGATCACCGCGGCCGTGGCCGGGCCGAGGTAGGAAACGACGGGCAGGAGCGCCGGCTTGAGCGCGTGCCTGAGGATGATAGTGCGCTCCGGCAGTCCCTGTGCGCGCGCGGTGCGGATGAAGTTGCTGCGCAGGACCTCGATCATGCTGCCGCGGGTGAGCCGCGCGATATAGGCGATCTGCGGCAGTGCCAGTGAGATGACCGGCAGCACCAGGTAGCGCGGGCTGCCGTCGCCGATGCCGCCGGCCGGCAGCCAGCCGAGCGTGACGGCAAAGAACAGGATCAGCAGCGGCGCCATGACGAAGTTCGGAATCGAGATGCCGGTCATGGAGACCGCCATCACGGCGTGGTCGGTGCGCGAGTTCTGGCGCAAGGCGGCGATGGTGCCGGCGGTGACGCCGAGCAGCAGCGCCAGGATCATGGCCGAGCCGCCGAGGCGCAGCGAGACCGGGAAGCCGGCCGCGATCAGCTCGGTGACGCTGTAGTCCTTGTACTGGAAAGACGGCCCGAAGTCGCCGCGGGCGAGGTTTAGCAGGTAGCGGCCGAACTGCTGCACCAGCGGCTCGTCAAGATGATAGGCCGCGCGCAGGTTCGCCTCGATCTCCGGCGGGAGCGCCTTCTCGCTGTCGAAAGGCCCGCCGGGTGCCGCGCGGATCATGAAGAAGGCCAGCGCCACCAGGATCAGGAGGGTCGGGATGGCGCCCAGGAAACGGCTCAGCGCGTAGCGGATCATGCCCGCCTCTCCCCGTTCGTCACCGGCATGTGGCGAAGGTCCCGCATCAGTGCTTCAGGATCCTGAGGTCCCGGGTGTAGATGTGGTCGAGCACGTGCGGCCGGTAGTTGCCGACCCGAGGCTTCACCAGGCGTTTCGTGACGTAGAAATATACCGGTATCACCGGCAACTCCTCCAAGACCAGCTGCTCGGCCTCGTGCATGAGGCGGGCCCGGCGCGCGAGGTCGATCTCCTCCGCCGCCTCTTCCAGCAGCGCATCGTAGCGCGGGTTGTTCCAGCCGGGATCGTTCAGGGCGCTCTCGGAGTGGAGGATCTCGAGGAAGTTATAGGCGTCGTTGTAATCGGCGATCCAGCCCGCGCGGAACACCTGGGTGTCCTGCTTGGTGCGGCGCGTCTCGAGATAGACCTTCCACTCCTGGTTCACCAGCTCGGTCTCGATGCCCAGCGCCTCCTGCCACATCGAGGAAATGGCCACCGCGATCGTTCGGTGGTTCTCGTGCGTGTTGTACAGAATCTGCACCGTGAGCGGCTCATCAAGGGAGTAACCGGCCTCCTCGTACAGCCGCCGCGCCTCGGCCACGCGCTCCTCCTGGGTCCAGCCCGCCCACTCCGGCACCACCTGCTCGTAGTTCGATGCCGGGGGCACATACCCGTACGCCGGGATCTCGCCCGCGTTCGTGACCTGCTGCGTGAGCAGCTCGCGATCGATGGCGAGGTTGAGCGCCCGACGCAGCGCCAGGTTGTCCTTGAAGGGCTCGCGGGTGACGTTCAGACCGAAATAATAGACGCCGAGATACTCGCTGATCACGAGGTCCTCGGCGAGGTTGTCACGGATCCACGCCAGCTGGCGAAACGGCAGGTCGTAAGTCATGTCGAGCGCATCGGCGCGATAGCGCTGCAACTCGATCGACTGGTTCTCGATCGGGTAGAACCAGACCTCGTCGATGGTCGTGTTCTCGTTGTTCCAGTAATGGGGATTGCGCTCCAGCACGATGTGGGACTGCATCACCCAGTCCTTCAGCCGGTAGGCGCCGTTCGAAACCAGGCGGCCGGGCCGCGCCCAGCGGTCCCCGTACTTCTCCACCGTTCCCCGGTGCACCGGGTAGCTCGCCGAATGGTTGAGCACACCGAGAAAATACGGCGTCGGCGCCTCCAGCCGGATCTCCAGCGTCAGGTCGTCGATGGCCCGCACGCCCAGCGCCTCGGGCGGCAGCTCGCCGGCGATGACTTCCTCGGCGTTCAGGATCGGCCGCAGCATGATGCTGTAGTTCGACAGCGTGGCGGGATCGACGGAGCGACGCAGGCCGTACACGAAGTCGTGGGCCGTGACCGGGTCGCCGTTCGACCAACGCCCATTCTCGCGCATGCGGAAGGTGTACACCTTGCCGTCCTCGCTGATCCGCCAGGACTGCGCAGCCCCGGGCTGAATGCCGAGGTCGGCGTCGTCGATGGTCAGCCCCTCGTAGAGGTCGCGCTGCAGGTTGGACTCCGGCACGCCCTCGCTCTTGTGCGGGTCGAGCGACTGCGGTTCGGCCCCGTTGCCCCGGTGGAGCACCTGGCGCCCGGCCAGCTCGGTGCCCGACGCGCCGCCGATCTTCCCCACCTCTCGAGCTGGGCCACGGTCGCCCG
>JASFEC010000162.1:0-5659 GCA_050125045.1 Gammaproteobacteria bacterium
CAGGAGCAGGACCACGTTGACGCCACCCAGAAACATCAGCACGAAGGCGGGACCGTAGTCGGGGTGGTCGAGGAAGGCGAGCCATGGCGCGCCCTGGAAGATGGCGCTCAACATCGCCGTGTTACAGACGATGACCCACAGCGCCCAGGATGGCGTGGAGCGGGCCAGCAGCGCGAAGGGCAGAAGGAGCAGCATCCAGCTGAGGAACAGTTCCCACTCGTCAGCGCCGGTCTGGTAGATCTGGCCGACCAGGGCCAGCAGTGCGCCAGTACACACTCCGGCGCCGAGCAGGGCCGCGCGATACACCAAGCCGAACGGCCTGACGACACCCGCGACCCCGACCGTCGCCACAAGCGCGCCGCCTGCCAGCGCGAGCTTGGCGAAGCGGTGCATGTCGGGCCAGTTCCACGCCAGGAAGAACACCAGCCCGGCGGTGATCAGGCCAAAACCGCCGAAAACGCACAGCCGGTCGATCGCGCGCAGCCACTGCGTGCGGGAGGGCGCCCGGGACGCCAACTCGCCGGCCCGCGCAAACTCCTCGGGACTGATCTCACCGGCCTCCAGCAGCTTGTAGAGCTGGCCGGTCTCGTTCAGGGACCAGGTCATGGTAACGGCATCCTCCGCCTGAACCGCGCAGGTGCAACCGGACATCACGTAACTTCTTGAAACAGTAGCACCGATCGAGCCCTTGGCAAGCGCCCCCGGGCTACGGCTCGGGTTGGCGCCGCCGCGACATCTGCACGCATAATGGCGGCCCATGACTGGCATCGACCCCATCGTCCTGTTCTTCCTCCTCGGCCTGGTCGCGGGACTCGGCCGCTCGGACCTGCGGCTGCCGGGGTCGATTTACGAATTCCTCAGCGTGGTGCTGCTGCTGGCGATCGGGTTGAAAGGCGGCGCCGAACTGGCCCGGCAATCCCTCAGCGCCCTGCTGCCCCAGATGCTCGCCGTCATCCTGATGGGCCTGCTGCTGCCGCTGGTCGCCTATCCGCTGCTACGCCGGCTCGGCCGCCTGCGCCGGGCGGACGCCGCCTCCATTGCCGCGCACTACGGCTCGGTCAGCGTGGGCACCTATGCCGTGGCGGTGGCCTGGCTGGTGGCGCGCGAGGTGCCTTACGAGGAGTACATGCCGCTGATGCTGGTGCTGCTGGAGATGCCCGCCATCGTGGTCGGCATCCTGCTGGCGCGCGGGGTGTCGGCCGAGACCGACTGGAAAGAGCTGGCCCATGAGGTGTTCCTCGGCAAGAGCATCGTGCTGCTGGTGGGCGGGCTGCTGATCGGCTGGGCCGCCGGACCGGAGGCCCTCGAGCCCGTGGGCGGGCTGTTCTTCGGCCTGTTCCACGGCGTGCTCGCCCTGTTCCTGCTGGAGATGGGGCTGGTGGCTGCCAGCCAGGTCGGGAGCCTGCGCCGTCACGGTCTCTTCCTGGTCGGCTTCGGCATCATATTCCCGCTGTTCGGCGCGGTTGTGGGAGGAAGCCTGGGCCTGCTGCTCGGCCTGTCGCCGGGCGGCACCATGCTGCTCGCCGTGCTGGCCGCCAGTGCGTCTTACATTGCCGTTCCGGCCGCCATGCGACTGGCGCTGCCGGAAGCGAACCCGACGCTTTCTCTGACCGCCTCGCTCGGCGTCACCTTCCCGTTCAACATCCTGGTCGGCATCCCGGTTTACTTCGGGCTGGCCGAACAGCTGCACCGGCTCGGAGGATGAGTGCATGCAAGCTGATGCCCGCAAACTCGTCACCATCGTTACCGAGGCTGCCTTGGAGCGCAGGCTGGTCGAAGACCTGAAACGCCTCGGCGCCCACGGCTACACCATCAGCGATGCCCGCGGCGAAGGCAGCCGCGGCGTGCGCAGCGCCGGCTGGGACGCCAGCAGCAATATCCGGGTAGAGATCGTTTGTGACGCGGCCGTAGCGGCGAAGATTTCGGCGCACCTGCGCCGGCACTACTATGATCACTACGCCATGATCCTGTTCTTCACCGACGTCGGCGTGCTGCGCCCCGAGAAATTCTGAACCGACTGCGATACCGATGGAGTCGATCTTGCCTGCCAAACCCCTGCTTCGCTTTCTCGCCGGCCTGTGCGCCCTCGGGCTGCTGGCCGCCTGCGCCCAGACGACCCGCATCCACTCCACCTGGCATGCCGAGCCCCCGGCCGAGGCACCCGCCGGGGTACTCGTCGTCGGCATTGGACGCGACCTGACCAACCGCCGGACCTTCGAAGACCTGCTGGCGGGACGGCTGCGTGATGCCGGCAACCAGGCCTGGGCCAGCAGCCGCCATATGGACAACGCGGGTCCCATCGCGCGGGAAACGGTGGCCGTCGCGGTCGAGTCTACGGGAGCCGGCATGGTCGTGGTGGCCCGGCTCGAGCACCAGCAAGTCGAGGTCACCGAGACGACCGGGCGCGACAGCGTCAAGGTGGAGCGCCGGCGCGAAACGCCGCTGGATTTCTTCCGCTACGACTACAAGGTGGTCGAAGCCTCCAGCTACATCGGCACCGAGGCCTCGGTCGCCCTGGCGGCAGACGTCTTCAGCGTGGCGGACGGGCGCCTGCTGTACACCATCGACATCGTGATCCCGCCGCTCGAGACGCGCTACGACATCATGGACGAGGCCGCCCGGGCCATCGACAAGCGCCTGCGGCGCGCCGGCCTCGTGCGCTGAGCGCCGCTGTCAGCGCTGCAGCAGGTGCGGCCCGAGATCCTCCAGGGAAACGCAGCCGAGCTGGCCCAGGGCCCGGTCGATCTCGGTGGTTAGCAAGCCCATCGCGTGGCGCACGCCTGCCTCCCCGCCGGCCGCGAGGCCGTACAGCGTCGCGGCGCCAATCAGCACGCCCTGCGCGCCCAGGGCCACCGCCTTGAGCACGTCCGTGCCGCGGCGAAAACCACTGTCGACGTAGAGCTCGCAGCCGTCGCCGGCGGCCGCGCGGGCCTCTGCCAGCATCTCGAGGGGCGGCGCGCTGCCGTCGAGCTGGCGACCGCCGTGATTGCTGAGCACCACGCCGTCACAGCCGAGTTCCGCCGCCTGCGCCACGTCGCCGGGACTCAACACGCCTTTCAGCAGGAGCTTGCGCGGCCAGGAATCGCGGATCCACTGCAGGTCGCCCCAGCTGATATCGGGCTGCAGCAAGCGCGGCAGGTAGGCGACGCCGGCCCGGGCACTGCGTGCCTCCGGCGGCAGGAAGTCATAGACATTTTCGAACCGCGGGAACCCGTCCGGCCATAGCACGTCCAGCAGCCAGCGCGGGTGGCAAAGCACATCGAGCAGGTTGCGCGGGGTGAGCCGGCCGGGTCCGGAATAGTTCCGCTTGTCCCATTCCCGCTGGCCGAAGACGTTCGCATCCACCGTGACCACCAGCGCCTCGAACCCGGCTGCCGCGGCGCGGGTCACGATATCGCGCGCGATCGCCCGGTCGGAGAGGACATAGAGCTGCATCCAGTGCCGCCCCGGCACCTCGTCCGCCAGGCGCTCCAGGCGCACGTTGGCAAACGTGCTCAGGCAGAAGGGAACGCCGGCAGCGGCCGCGGCACGGGCCAGGGCGAGGTCCCCGTCCCGGCAGTGGATGCCGTTGAGCGCGGTCGGGGCGACGACCAGCGGGGCGTCCGCCTCGCGGCCGAGCAGCATGCGCCGCTGATGTCGCGCCGTCGTATCGACCAGCATTCGCGGCACGAAACCGATGGCATCGAAGGCCTCCCTGTTGCGACGAAGGGTGCGCTCGTCCTCGGCGCCCGAGTCGACATACTCGAAGGCGAAGTGCGGCTCGCGGCGACGCGCCACCTCGCGGAGCTCGCCAATGGAGAGCGCACGGCGATAATCACGACCGGGGTAGAGCTTGCGTCGGAGGGCCATGAACGCATCTTACCCGTGGGGACGCATCCCGCCACGGGCCCGGCTAAACTGCGCCCATGCAGCGGATCCTGATCAACACGCCAGGCGGCTACGAAGCGCTCGAGCTGGTGGAGGAGCCCGACCCGGTCCCGGGTCCGGGCGAGGTCGTCGTATCCTGCGAGGCCTGCGGCGTGAACTACGCCGACGGCATCATCCGGATGGGGCTGTATGCTTCGGCCCGTGAGCTGCATGGCTACCCGATCACGCCGGGTTTCGAGGTCGCCGGGCGGATCGCTGCCGTCGGGCCGGGCGTCCTCGACTGGCAGCCGGGAGACGAGGTGATCGGCCTGACCCTGTTCAACGGCTACGCCTCCCATCTCAAGCTGCCGGTGGACGGCCTGTTCCCCAAGCCGCCCCGGCTCGACTGGAGTCAGGCTGCCACGCTGCCCACGGTCTTCCTGACCGCCTGGTGGATGGTGCACAGGCAGGTGCACCCGGTCCCGGGCGAATGCTGGCTGGTGCACTCCGCCGCCGGCGGGGTCGGCTCCGCACTGCTGCAGCTGGCCCGGCTGGCCGACGTGCGGGCCATCGGCGTCGTCGGCGCCGGCCACAAGGTCGAGCATGCCCTGGCCATGGGGGCAGATGCCGTCATCGACAAGTCGCGCGAGAAACTCTGGACGAGCACCGCGCAGCATGCGCCGGAAGGCTTCCAGGCCGTGTTCGACGCCAATGGCGTGGCCACGCTGCGACAAAGCTATCGCCACCTGGCGCCCACCGGCCGGCTGGTAGTCTACGGCTTCCACAGCATGCTGCCGCAGGATGGTCGCCTGAACTGGCTGCGGCTGGCCTTCGACTGGCTGCGCACCCCCCGCTTCAACCCGCTGCGCATGACACAGGAGAACCGCAGCGTGCTGGCCGCGAACCTGAGCTTCCTGCAGTCGCATGCACCAAGTCTCAGGGCCGGCATGCTCTGGCTGCTGGAGCGCTTTGCCGACGGCCGGCTGCAGCCGCTCCCGGTGGAGACCTTTGCCCTGGCAGACGCGGCGGCGGCACAGCAGCGCCTGGAGTCCGGCCAGACGGTCGGCAAGCTCGCCCTGCTGCCGGACCGTTAGGCGGAGCGCAGGGCTTTTGCAATAATTCCCGCCTCGCTTCTCGCCCCGGAGAGCTTCATGCGCACCCCTCTGTTCATTCTCGCCCTGCTCGCCGCGGTCGTCCCGGCCCGGGCCGAGTTGCCCGTGCTGCAGCCTGCCGACATCTTTCAGCTGCAGTGGGCCGCCGATCCCCAGGTGTCGCCCGACGGCGAGCGCGTGGTCTACGTGCGCAACCACGCGGACATCATGGCCGACCGCTACCGCCAGAATCTCTGGCTGGTTGACGTGAGCGGCGGCAATCACCAGCCGCTGACCACGGGCAGCGAGAACCATACCCAGCCGCGCTGGTCGCCCGACGGCAGCCGGATCGCGTACGTCGGCAACCAGGACGGCAAGGCCCAGCTGTATGTCCGCTGGCTGGCGAACGAACGCGAAGCTCGCCTGGCGCAGCTGACCGAGTCGCCGTCCGCCCTGTCATGGTCGCCCGACGGCCGCCGCATCGCCTTCATCATGTTCGTGCCGGCGGAGCCGAAGCCCTTCGTGAAGATGCCGAGGGCGCCGCGGGGCGCCAAGTGGGCGGAGCGAGCGCGCTACGTCGACCGCCTCGTGTACCGGAACGACGGCCGCGGCTACCGTCGGGCCGGGCGGACCCACGTGTTCGTGGTGCCCGCGGACGGGGGCGCGCCCCTGCAGGTCACCCGGGGCGAGTTTGACCACCGCGGTCCGGTCTCCTGGACGCC
>JASFEC010000163.1:0-5575 GCA_050125045.1 Gammaproteobacteria bacterium
AGGGCACGTTCCGCTGACCCCAGTTCCGCGTGCCGGTCCAGCGCACTGCCCTCAAGCTGCGCGTTGAGACAGCCCTGGCGTGCCAGGCTCCGCTCCTGCACTGCGGCTACCCGGGCCGCGACTGCGTGCGAACTCTCGGCCGGCGGCCCCAGCAGCTCGGCCGGCCCGGGCCGCGGCATCTCGGCCACCAGGTCGATGCGATCCAGCAAGGGGCCGGAAATGCGCGACCGGTAGCGCTGCACTGCGTCAGCGCTGCATCGGCAATTGCCGCCCGGGTCGCCGAGGTGCCCGCAGGGACAGGGATTCATCGCCGCGACCAGCATGAAGCGCGCCGGGAAGGTGCGCTGCAGGGCCGCCCGGCTGACGGTGAGCTCGCCCTCCTCCAGCGGCTGGCGCAGGGCTTCCAGGGCGCTGCGGCCAAACTCCGGCAGCTCGTCGAGGAACAGCACGCCGTGATGGGCCAGCGTGACCTCCCCCGGGCGGGGGTGGGTGCCGCCGCCGGTCAGGGCCGGCGCCGAAGCCGAATGATGCGGGGCGCGAAACGGCCGGCGCGCCCAGTCGGCGACCCGGAACGGCCGGCCCGCGGCCGATGCGATCGCGGCCGCCTCCAGCGCCGCCGCGGCCTCGAGCGGCGGCAGCAGCCCCGGCAGCCGGCGGGCAAGCATGGTCTTGCCGGTGCCCGGCGGACCGATCAGCAGCAGGTTATGCCCGCCCGCTGCCGCCAGTTCCAACAAGCGCCGCCCGCGCTGCTGGCCGCGGACGTCGGCGAGATCTGGGTCGCTTTCCGTCGCAGCCTCGAACCGCGGTGCGACCGGCTCAGGAAGAGGCTGGCGGCCGCTCAGGTGACCGGCAACCGCGAGCAGGTGTTCGGCGGCGCGCACTTCGCCGACGCCGGCCAGCGCCGCCTCGGCGGCAGAGGCTGCGGGCAGCACCAGGGCTCGCCCGTCCCGGCCGGCCGCGATGGCCGCGCAGAGCGCCGCATGCACCGGGCGCAGGTCGCCGTTCAGCGACAGCTCGCCGAGCAGCTCCGTCGCGCGCAGCCGCCGGTCCGGCAGCTGCCCCGAGGCGGCGAGCACACCGACCGCAATCGGCAGGTCGAAGCGGCCGCCTTCCTTCGGAAGGTCCGCCGGCGCCAGGTTGACGATCACCTTGCCCGCCGGGAACTCGAAGCCGCAGTTGGCCAGCGACGCCCGGACGCGGTCGCGGCTCTCGCGCACGGCGGTTGCCGGCAGCCCGACGATGCTGAAGCCCGGCAGCCCGCCGCCGGCATGGACCTCGACCGTCACCGGCAGGGCTTCCAGGCCGCACTGGGCGCGGCTGAAGACTTTGGCGAGGGCCATGCGGGGCTCTCCGGAACCGGCGCCCCATGTTGGCCCTCCCGGGCCACGGCCGGGAGGGGTCGAATCCGGGTGGAAAGATTGGAAAAGAGCTGCCTAGGCGCTGCTGCGGTTGCTCAGCGCAAGGAAGGGCTCCAGGTAGGCGCGCTCTTTCTCGGTCAGGTAGTGCAGGTTGCGCCCACGGTCGACGATCTCCCAGAAGTGCGGCGGCGCCTGCGTCAGGAGATCGTCCCGCACTTCTGCGGTGAACTCGGGAGACATGTCGGACATGTCGTCGGCGATCGCCTGGGCCTGCTCCCGCTCGCCCACCGACAGGTAGTAGACGCCCAGCCGGATCTGCGCTTTGCGCACGCCGCGCAGGCCGCGATAGTGGCGATGCGTATGGCTGGCTTCCTCTGCGTCGAGCGCCAGCAGCTGCTCCAGCATCGCGTCGTCGCAGCCCAGTTCCTCGCGATGCGCGAAGCGGCAGAGGCTGGCGATGTCGTAGGCGGCCGTCTCGGTAACGGCGCTCAGCTCGTCCTCGAAGGCCAGGTAGCCGTAGTACTTCATGAAGCGCACGCCCTCGCAGGCGGCCTCGCACAAGCCGTGGCGCAACAGCTCCTCCAGCAGCATGCGGTACTGCAGCAGAACGTCGTGAGCCGTGTGCTCGATCCGGCGGTCGATGGCGGCTCTCAGGTAGGAATTGAAGAAGCGGAACACCATCCGGATCAGGTCCGTGTGCCCCGTGACGGCCGCGGCCTCGCCGATGTAGCGCGTGTCGATGGCCACCTGGGAATCGATGTCGCCCATCGACTCGAGCGCCTCGTAATAGACGCGCAGGTATTCGTGCAGGGTCTTCCATTCCACCCATAGCTGGCGTGCCTCCAGCTCGGCCAGCAGCTCCTTGTCCATCGCCACGAAGTCCGGGCTGTTGCGCAGCTCCGGGCTGATCACGTACCAGCGCCGGTCGTCCTGCGGCTTGGCGACCAGGTACTCGACCAGGAAGTCGCACAGGGCGTCGATCGCCCGCCCCGCGATGATCTTGTCGCGTCCCTCGATGGAGTTGTTCGCGATATCGGTGATTTCTTCCATCTGCTCGAGCACCCGGCCCTGCAGGTGATCGATCTCGGCCGGATCACTGCTCGCCAGGCCGCGCTCGGTCAGGCGGGCGGTGTGGCGGCGCAGGCGGTCAATGATGTTGCCCGGCTCCAGGAACCAGAAGGTGTAGGCGAAGTACGGCAGCATCACGGCCAGGCCGAGGCTCGTCAGCACCATCACCAGCAACAGCAGGCTGCGCGGCACGAAGTCCGGGCGCAGAGTCACGCTCAGCCAGACCGCGCACAGGCTGGCGACGATGTAGAAGCTGATGACCGCGATGTGCACCGGCTCGCGCAGGAACATGATGGCAACGCTGGTGTAGCGCTCGGAAGACAGCTGGACGATGATGGCAACCACGGTCAGCACGATCCCGAGCACCGCCACGATGGTCATGCCGAGCGCCGGCAGCGCGTCGGTGATGAGGACCGGATCGAAGGCGAGGTAGTGCCCGAGCATGTTCCCCGGGCTGCGCAGGCCATCGCCGAAGAGCAGCGAGTCGATCACGTAGAAGGCGGTGCAGAACAGCACCGCGATGGCGATCACCACCATCATCGGCATGATCCAGGCGCGCACGACCGGCGGCGCCTTCGCGCGCCGGGCACGTGGAACCGTCAGGTCCCCGGGGTGTCGCGCCCCTCTGCCCCCGTTCCCGGGGTTACGCCCTCCGTCCGTAGGCATGCCACCCTCCCGGTTGGCTGCTGGGCCTGCGCGGCCATCCGCCAACTATGCCCGCTAACTATGAACGGAAAATGAGCCCCCTGCCAAGCGGAGGCCCGCTGGGTGCCGGTTCTGCCGGTTGGACGGAGCGACGGCGCGAGGCTATTCGGGCGGCTGCTCCAGCTTCGCCAGGCGCGCCTCCAGCGCCTCGAGCTTCTCCCGCGTCCGCCGAAGCACGGCCGCCTGCACATCGAACTCTTCCCGGGTCACCAGGTCGAGACGTGCGAGCCCCGCCTGGAGGACGGCGCGGAAGTTCTGCTCCGCGTCCTCCCGCAGCGCCTTCAGTCCGCCCGGGAGGCTGTCGGCCAGCCGCCGGGCGAGTTCATCGATGTTCGGCTTCCTGGGTTCCATGCTCGGTCCTCGCGCCCCGCGATGGGGCATAGGGGGATGCTGCCCTGCACCATGACAGTGCGCGATCGGGCGGTCCTGCTTGCCGCCTGCCTTCAAGTCATTGATTCCTCGAAGCTGGCACGCATCGTGCTTTGCAGCATGCAGCCGGGCGATGTCGACCCGGACCACGCATTGCACTGGGAGGAACCAACATGACCCGATCCAAGTACCTGCTCGCGGCCCTCGGGCTGGCAGCCAGCTCGGCGGCGGTCGCCGGCGATTTTAGCGCGAACGTCGGCATGATGTCCGACTACATCTTCCGCGGCATCAAGCAGAGCGACGCCTCTGCCTACGCCGGACTCGACTACGAGCACGAGAGCGGCTTCTACATCGGCACCTGGGGCGCCGACGTCGGCGTCGGCATGGAATACGACCTGTATGCCGGCTACGGCGGCTCGATCGGCGACTTCAGCTACGGTATCGGCGCCACCGGCTATTTCTACACCGACGACTTCGACGAGACCTACCAGGAGATCAACCTCACGGCGGGCTACGGGATCTTCAGCCTCGAGTACTCCTTCGGCAAGTATGACAGCAGCCCTGAACAGGACTACGGCTTCGTCGCCGGCACGGTCGAGTACGAGGGCTTCTACGCCACCTACGGCACCTTCACCCAGGACTTTGACGGCAGTTATGGCGAAGTCGGCTACGGCACCGAGTTGTCGGGCTTCGACATCGGCGTCGCAGCCATCATGAGCGACAGCGACCTTTCGTCGACCGACTCGAGCGAGACCTCGCTGGTGTTCTCCATCGGCAAGACCTTCGACCTGAGGTAAGCGGCATGAAACTGGTTACGGCAATCATCAAGCCATTCAAGCTCGACGACGTCCGGCAGGCGCTGGCGGACGTGGGGGTGAAGGGCGTGACGGTGACCGAGGTCAAGGGCTTCGGGCGCCAGCGCGGCCACACCGAGCTCTATCGCGGCGCCGAGTATGTGGTGGATTTCCTGCCGAAGATGAAGGTCGAGATCGCCATCGACGACGAGCTCCTCGAGCAGGTCACCGAGGTCATCAGCAACACGGCCCGGACCGGGAAGATCGGCGACGGCAAGATCTTCGTCACCCCGCTGGAGCAGGTCACGCGGATCCGGACCGGCGAGACCGGCCCGGAAGCCGTCTGAGCAAGGGAGAGAGAGAGTGGAACAGATACTCGAACTGAGCTACGCGCTCGACACCTTCTACTTCCTGATGTCCGGCGCCCTGGTCATGTGGATGGCCGCGGGTTTCACCATGCTGGAATCGGGCCTGGTGCGAGCCAAGAACACGGCCGAAATCCTGACCAAGAATGTCGGCCTGTATTCCATCGCCTGCCTGATGTACATGATCTGCGGTTACGGGATCATGTACGGCGACGGCAACGGCATCATCCCCGGCATCAGCATGCTCGGCACGGCCGATAATGCCGTCGCGGACGTCGTGGCTGGCGGGGACGAGGCGCCCTACTACTCCAACCTGTCGGACTTCTTCTTCCAGGTCGTGTTCGTGGCGACCGCGATGTCCATCGTCTCGGGTGCCGTGGCCGAGCGGATGAAGCTTTGGTCCTTCTTCGCCTTCGCGGTGGTCATGACGGCCGTCATCTACCCGGTGCAAGGCTACTGGACGTGGGGCGGCGGCTTCCTGGGCGAGACCTTCGGCTACTCGGACTATGCGGGTTCCGGCATCGTCCACCTGGCGGGCGCCGCAGCGGCCCTTGCCGGCGTGCTCGTGCTTGGCGCGCGCAAGGGCAAGTACGGCCCGAAGGGCCAGGTCAACGCCATCCCGGGCTCCAACCTGCCCCTCGCCACGCTCGGCATGTTCATCCTGTGGCTGGGCTGGTTCGGCTTCAACGGCGGCTCCGAGCTGAAGGTGTCCGACGTGGCGTCGGCGAACAACGTGGCGCTGGTGTTCACCAACACCAACCTGGCTGCGGCCGCCGGCCTGGTGGCGGCGCTGCTCCTGGCCAAGGCCTGGTTCGGCAAGGCGGACCTCACCATGGCGCTGAACGGCGCTCTGGCCGGCCTGGTGTCCATCACCGCCGACCCGCTCTCGCCGTCTCCGCTGCTCGCGATGTGCATC
>JASFEC010000164.1:0-5550 GCA_050125045.1 Gammaproteobacteria bacterium
CCTTGCGCAGTTCCTGGTAATCCTCGAGCCTCAGGTGCCCGAGTTCGATTTTCATGCCGGATTCTTCGCTCACGCCTCGAGTGCTCTTGTTGCCGTCTCGCTATTCAGGGTAATGGCAGCATGACCCGGCTGCCAGTTCGCGCGGCACGGGGTTCATACAAGGTGGTCGGCCACGTAGCGGGCCATCGCCTCCTCGGCGAACAGCACCTGGACCTTGCCGAGCTTGCGCAGGATCTTGGCATGGAGCGCGTCGATGCCCTTGACGATGACCCGCTGCGCGCCCAGCTCGAGCGCGAACATGGTGGCGACGATGCTCCGGTTGGCGTGGTCGCCGAGGGAGATGAACACGGCATCGGCGCTGGGCAGGTCGAGGCTCTTAAGGACTTCCTCGTCGGCGCCGTCCGCGACCAGCGCATCGGTCAGGCAGTCCTCGACCGCCTGCACTGCCTGCTCGTCGATATCGACCCCGGTGACGCGCTGGCCATTCTTGGCCAGCCGCCTGGCCAGTGCCGAGCCGAAACGGCCCAGCCCGATCACGACATACCTGGAGTGTTTCTCAGCCAACGATCACCTCGCTTTCCGGATACCGGATTCTCGGCCCCTCGGGGCTGCGGAGCAACAAGGACGCCATGGCCAGGGGCCCGACCCGCCCGAGCATCATCAGCAACACGAGCACCACGCGCGAGGCCTCGCCGAGCTCGGTGGTGATCCCGGTGGACAGACCCACCGTGCCCAGCGCCGAGGTCGCCTCGAACATGAGGTCCATGAACAGCCCGGTCCCGTCGGCATGCGCCAGGTTGCGCGACTCGAGGATCAGCAGGAGGAGCAGCCCGCTCAGCAGCACGAGCGTGTAGACGGACAGCACGGCGGTCGCCGTCCTGAGCATGCGTTCCGGCACCCGGCGCCCGAAGGCCGCCGCCTGCCACCTGTGGCGCGCGAGAGCCAGGCCCTGCAAGGTCAGCACGCCGAAGGTGGAAACCTTGATGCCCCCGGCCGTCGAGCAGGAGCCGCCGCCCACGAACATCAGGAGCAGCAGCATGAACAGCGAGGGATAAGCCAGCTCCGCCATGGGTAGCGTGGAGAAGCCGGCCGTCCGCGCGGTAACGCTCTGGAACAACGCCGCCAGGAAGGTCTCACCCCCGGACATGCCGGCAAAGGCGCCGTTGCGCTCGACCAGCCAGAGAAACAGCATGCCGCCGACCACGAGCAGCGCCGAGACCAGCAGCACGAGCCGGGTGTGGAAGCGCAGGTTGCGCCGGTCACGCACGGTACGACGCAGGTGGAAGAGGTCCAGCAGGACCGGGAAGCCCAGGCCGCCGGCGACGATCAGGGCCGTCATGCTCAGGATGACGGCGGGATCGCCCGACCAGGGCGCCAGGCTGGCGTCCTGCAAGGAGATACCGGAGTTACAGAAGCCGGATACGGCATGAAACACGGCCCACCAGAGGATCTGGCCCGGCGGCCCGTCCCCGAGACGCGCGAGGAACAGGGCGAGCGCGCCGACGGCTTCCAGCGCAAGAGTCAACGCGATGACCAGCAGGATCAGGCGGCCGATATCCGTGCCGAGCGAGGCGCCGAGCGTCTCCTGCGTCAGCAGCCGGAAGCGCACCGGCTGGCGGCCCGTGAAGCTGACGAACAGCAGGGTGCCGATGGACATGATGCCCAGGCCGCCGAGCTGGATCAGTCCCAGGACCACGGCCTGGCCGGCGAAGCTGAGCTGGGTCTCCGTCGAGATCACCATCAGGCCGGTCACGGTGCCCGCGCTGGTGGCAGTGAACAGGGCCTCGGACCAGGTGAGCGGGTCGACGCCGGCGGCGCGGCAGGCGGGCAGCAGGAGCAACAGCGTGCCCACGGCGACCAGGACCGCGTACCAGGCGACGAGGGTGCGCGCCGGGTAAGCCGCCAGCGTGCCCGCATATTTCACGAATTGGCCTTGCATGGCACCCGGAGTGTAGTTCCCCGTTCGCGCTCTTGTGCAGGTTGGGGCGGGAAGTTACGTTGCGGGCGGCGCGATAGCCTCGTCGGCCAGCATGATCGGGATGCCGTCGCGGACCGGGTACACGCGGGCACCGTCGGCGGTCTCCAGCGCCTCGGTGAGCGGCGCCTCGACCTTGCGGCCGTCGGCGTGGGTGAGCTCGCCGGCCTCGATGGCGGCGTTCAGCTGCCGCAACCGGTCCCTGGGCAGGACGTGAACTTCCTCCCGGCTCACCGGGCAGCGCAGGATTTCGACGAGCTTGCGATCGATCATTCTCGGTCTCCGCTTGGTTCAGCGTGTGCCGCGCTTGAGAAAGGCGGCCACCAGGTAACTGAGCCCGGCGAGCAGGATGATAACCGGCCCCGAGGGCAGGTCGGGGGCATAAGACAGCGTCAGCCCGCCGGCTGTGAAGGCCATGCCGAGCAGAACCGACAGTACCATCATGCCGGCGAGCGAGTTGAGGAAACGCCCGGCAATGGCGGCCGGCAGCGTCATCAGCGCGATCACCAGGATCAGGCCGACGACCTGGATCAGCATCACCACGGTCAATGCCACCAGCACCAGCAGCAGCAGGTAATAGCGCTCCACCTGCAGCCCGCGCACGCGCGCGAACTCGGCGTCGAAGCAGACCGCGAGGAACTGGCGGTAGAACACCGCGACCAGGCCGAGGATCACCACGTCCAGAGCCAGGATCAGCCGCAGGTCGCTGCTGGACATCATCAGCAGGTTGCCGAACAGGTAGCCCATCAGGTCGACGCTGTAGCCCGGCGTGCGGGCAATGAACAGGATGCCAATCGCCATGCCAAGCGCCCAGATGGCGGAGATCGCCGTGTCCTCGCGCTCGGCGAAGCGCAGCTTCACCCAGCCGATGATCAGCGCCGCGATGATCGCCGCCACCAGCGCGCCGATGATCGGCTCGGCGCCGAAATACCAGGCGATGCCCATGCCACCAAGTACCGCATGGGCGATGGCGCCGGCCAGCAGGCTGATCCGCTGCACCACGACGTAGCTGCCGACGATCCCGCAGCCGATCACCGCGAGCAGGCCGCCCGCCAGCGCCCGCTGCAGGAATTCGTGTTCCAGCAGGGCCGGGAAGAAGTCCATCAGCTGCCGTCCCGGTGCGCGTGGGAATGACCGTGCCCATGCTCATGGGCATGCTCGTGCTGCACCACCCTGACCGGATGGCCGTAGAGCTCGTTGATGACCTCGCCGCTCAACTCGGCTGTGCCGTGGCAGATCAGGGTGCGGTTGATGCAGGCCACGCGGTGGACGAAATCGGTGACGAAACCGACGTCGTGGGAGACCAGGACGACGGCCATGCGGTCGCTCAGTCGCCCCAGCAGGGTGAACATGTCCTCCTCGGCCCGCTGGTCGAGATTGGAGGTCGGCTCGTCGAGCAGCAGCAGGCGCGGCTGGGCAGCCAGCGCCCGGGCGATCAGTACCCGCTGCAGCTCGCCGCCGGAAAGGGCCCGGATCGAACGCTCGGCCAGCCCGGTCAGTTCCGTCTCCTCGATCGCCCGGTTGGCCGCCGCGCGATCGGCGGCGCTCCAGCGCAGCCCGAAGCCGCTGCCGATCCGCCCCAGCAGTACCGCCTGGGCGACTGTGATGGGGAAATCGCGCGAGAAGTGGGCGAACTGCGGCACATAGCCGATCTCGTCGCGCGCTGCTGCGGGCGGGCGGCCGAATACCCGGACCTGCCCCTGGCGCGGCTTCAGCAAACCCGCCGCCAGCTTCAGCAGGGTGCTTTTGCCCCCGCCGTTGGGACCGATGAGCCCGATGACCTCGTGCTCGCCGATTTCCAGGTCGACGTCCTGTACCACGTCGGGCGCGTCACCGAAGGCGAAGCTCACGCCCTTGAAGGACAGCGCGGTCGTCACTGGGCTTCGCCCGGGGCCAGCGCCTCCGCGACGCGGATCGACATATCACGCAGGTTCGCGATGTAGTCCAGCGCCAGCGGGTCGGCCTCCACGATTTCTGCGCTGAGTGCCTCGGCCACGGCTTGCGCGGTGCGCTGGCTGAACTGGCGTTGTACGAATACCGCCCGTGCCCGGGTCTCACGGCCCAACTCGATCAGTTGCGCCAGGCCGCGCGGTCCCGGCTCGCGGCCGCCGATCTCGATCGGCAGCTGCCGCAGGCCATAGGCGTCGGCGAAGTAGCCCCAGGAAGGGTGGAAGACGATGAAGGCCTCGCCGCGCACCGGGGCCAGGCGAGCCGCGATCTCCTCGTGCAGCTCGAGCAGCTCATGCTGCAGCGACTCGCTACGGGCCTGGTAGTCCTCGGCGCCGGCCGGGTCCAGGCGCGCCAGCGAAGCGGCGATGGTCGCCGCCATGCGGGCGGCGAGGCGCGGGTCGGTCCAGGTATGCGGATCGGGCATGCTGGAGTGGTCGTGCTCGTGGCCCTGGTCGTTACCGAAGCTGGCCCAGCTCTGTTCCACCTCCCGGCGCGGCAGCCCCTCGGCGAGGTCCACGACCTCGAGCCACGGCCGGTCGCGCGTGATCCGCTCGCGCCAGACCTGCTCGAAATGCACGCCAAGCGTGAACCAGACCTGGGCGCTGTCCAGCGCCGCCAGCGTGGCGGGCCCGGGCGAATAGGTTGCGGGATTGTCGCCGGGCTGGACCAGGGCCAGTACCTCGACGCGGGACCCGGCGATGCGCTCGACGAGGAACTGCTCGGGCAGGATGCTGACTACCACCTGCAACGGCGCGGGCTCCGCCCGCAGCGATCCGGGCAGGGCGAGCAGGGCGCAGAGCAGCGGGAGGAGCCGGGCGAACATCGCGCTATTCTACCCTGCGTCCGGCAGCCCGGGCCCCCGGGCATCCGGTACAATGCGCGCGCCCGAACGGAGTACCCCGTGAACGCCGTGCCCGAGCTGTCCGCCACCGCCCGCCGCCTGGAGTCGCGCCTGCGTACGCAGGTCGGCCGCGCGATCGAGGACTACGGCATGATCGTGGACGGTGACCGCGTCATGGTCTGCCTGTCCGGCGGCAAGGACAGCTACGCCATGCTCAGCCTGCTGCTGGCCCTGCAGCGGGCCGCCCCGGTGT
The DNA here is from genome assembly GCA_050125045.1 of Gammaproteobacteria bacterium. Lineage (GTDB taxonomy): Bacteria > Pseudomonadota > Gammaproteobacteria > Steroidobacterales > XN24 > XN24. The sequence continues at coordinate 5,020 of JASFEC010000164.1, forward strand.
CTTTCGAGCTGGTGGCGGTGAACCTTGACCAGAAGCAGCCCGGGTTCCCGGAGCACGTGCTGCCGGACTACCTCACCGCTCTCGGGGTGCCGTTCCACATCCTGGAGCAGGACACCTACAGCGTGGTGAAGCGGGTCATCCCCGAGGGCAAGACCACCTGCGGCCTGTGCTCGCGGCTGCGCCGCGGGGCGCTGTACACCTTCGCGGCGGAGCACGGCTTCACCAAGATCGCCCTGGGGCACCACCTCGACGACATCATCGAGACGCTGTTCCTGAACCTGTTCTTCGGCGGCAGCCTGAAGGCCATGCCGCCGAAGCTGAGGAGCGACGACGGCCGCAACGTGGTGATCCGGCCGCTGGCCTACTGCCGCGAGCGCGAACTCGCCCGCTATGCGACTGCAAAAGATTTCCCGATCATCCCCTGCAATCTGTGCGGCAGTCAGGAGAACCTGCAGCGCAAGGAGATCAAGGCCATGCTGGCGGCCTGGGAGCAGGCGAACCCGCGGCGCCTCGAATCGATCGCCGCGGCGC
>JASFEC010000165.1:0-5528 GCA_050125045.1 Gammaproteobacteria bacterium
CGGTGGCCGAGGCCATCGACCGCCTGTATCCCGAAGACCAGGCACGGGGTTACCAGCCGGGCGATCTGCGCGGCGCGTTCACCATCACCTGGCCGGCGGAATAGGACGCCTCAGTCCGGCCGGGCACCCGCCCCGAGCGGCCGGGCCTCGGCCGGCGGCGTCGGTAGTCGCAACAGGTAGGCGGTCACGGCCAGCGCCATCAGGAACATCGCGGCCTTGGCCCAGGTCACGGGGACGAAGAACACGATCGTGACGCCGATGGAGAGCCACATGACCAGCAGGGTCGTCGCCTTGGCCGGCCGCGTCATGCCCCGTCCCTCCTCGAAATTCCGCACATAGCTCCCCAGCCAGCGGTGGTTGAGCAGCCAGTTGTGAAAATGCTCCGAGCTGCGCGCAAAGCAGTAGGCGGCCAGCAGCAGGAAGGGCGTGGTCGGCAGGCCAGGCAACAAAATCCCGATGACGCCCAGGCCGACGCAGATCATGCCGGCGGCGATCAGCATCCAGCGCGCGGCGTGGTCGAGGTAGGTTTCCGGGTTGCGCAGCCGGTGGTTCGGCTTCGGGCGATTGCTCATGGCGTGCGACGGGCCTCAGTCCGGGGCGCCGGGGGGGGTAACGCGACCCCTCAGCCCAGGCCCGCGAGCCATTCGTCGTCCGAGGCCTCGCTGATGTCCTCGAACAGGTAAGTGCTGAGGTAGCGCTCCCCGGTGTCGGGGAGCATGGACAGCAGCACGGCGCCCGGCTCCGCTCGCTCGGCTACCTTGAGTGCCGCCGCCAGCGTGCCGCCGGCGGACAGGCCGACCAGGATGCCTTCCTGCTCGGCGAGCGCCCGGGCGCAGTCGCGCGATTCCTCGTCGGTCACGGTGACCAGCTCGTCGAAGACGTCGCGGTTCAGCACCTTGGGGATAAAGTCGGGCGTCCAGCCCTGGATCTTGTGCGGCTGCCAGTCCTGGCCACCCAGCAGCGACGCGCCGGCCGGCTCGGTGGCCACGATCTTCACTTCCGGCCGCGCCAGCTTGATCACCTCGCCGGCGCCGGTGAGGGTGCCGCCCGTGCCCCAGCCGGTCACCCAGTAGTCCAGCCGGCGACCGGCAAAGTCCCGCAGAATCTCGGGTCCGGTGGTGTTGCGGTGAAAAGCCGGGTTGGCCTCGTTCTCGAACTGGCGGGCGAGGAACCAGCCATGCTTCGCGGCAAGTTCTTCCGCCCGGCGCACCATGCCGGTGCCGCGCTCCGCGGCAGGCGTCAGGATGACCTTCGCGCCGAGCGCCTTCATCACCCGCCGCCGCTCGATGGAGAACGTCTCGACCATGACGGCGACAAAGGGGTAGCCCTTGGCCGCGCACACCATGGCCAGCGCGATGCCGGTATTGCCCGAGGTCGCCTCGACCACCGTCTGGCCCGGCTGGAGGACGCCCCGCTTCTCCGCATCCTCGATGATCGCGAAGGCCAGCCGGTCCTTGACCGATGCCATGGGATTGAAAGACTCGACCTTGACGTACAGCTCTACATGCCCGGGACCAATCCGGTTGAGCCGGACGACCGGCGTCCCGCCGATGGTGCCGAGAATGTCGTCGTAGATCATGTCTGCTCCCGAGGGTTCGATATTGGCGCCCGGCGCCGGGCCGCAAGCCCGGCCCGTGGTGGCGGGATGAGTTTCTCTTCGCTGAGCCCGCGCTGCCGGATGATAAAATCCCGTCCCTGTTACACCAATAGAGGACATGCGCGTGACAAAGTTCAGGCCATGGCGGGTCGCGCTTGCGGCCGCGATCGGCTGCGGCGCAGCGCCCGCCTTCGGCGGAGCGCCTGAAGTCGTTGTCGACGAAATGCGTACCCAGTACCAGGAGATCCGCGTGGTCAGGCTGGCGGGCGGGCTGGAGCGGCCCTGGGGCGTTGCTTTCCTGCCCGACGGCGGTTATCTCGTCACCGAGAAGCCCGGGCGGTTACAGCTCATCCGCGACGGCGAGAAGACGGAGGTGACCGGGCTGCCGAAGATCACCGCCATCCGCCAGGGCGGGCTCCTCGACGTTTCCCTGCATCCCGATTTCGAGACCACGCGCTGGGTCTACCTGAGCTACGCCAAGGGCGGGGAGGGCGGCACGGCGCTCGCGCTGGGGCGGGGGCGCCTCGACGGCGATCGGCTCACCGCCTTCGAGGAGGTGTTCGTCCAGGACCGCTACTCCGGGCCCGGCCGGCATTACGGCTCGCGCATCGCCTGGCTTCCCGACGGCACGCTGCTGCTCAGCATCGGCGACCGCGGCTCCGATCCGCCGCGCGCGCAGGACCCCGGCGACCACGCCGGCAAGCTGCTCCGGCTGAAGCCGGACGGCTCGGTCCCCGAAGACAATCCCTTTGTCGGGCAAGAGGGCGTGCAGCCGGAAATCTGGTCGCTCGGCCACCGCAATATCCAGGGCCTGGTCGTCGCACCCGGGGGCGAGCTGGTCTGGGCGACCGAGCATGGTCCGCGCGGGGGCGACGAGCTGAACCTCGTCCGGCCCGGGCTGAACTACGGCTGGCCGATCGTCAGTCGGGCCCGCCATTACGCGGATGAAAGGCCTTATGGCGAGGCCCGCAGCCGGGCAGGCTACGAGGACCCGGTGTACGAGTTCCTGCCGACGCTCGCCCCGTCCGGGCTCGCGCTGGTCACCACGGATCGCTTCCCGCCCTGGCGCGGCAACCTGCTTGCCGGGGGGCTGAGAGCCGAGCGCATCAGGCGCGTCGTGATCGAGCAGGGCGAGGTCGTGCACGAGGAAGAGCTGCTGCTCGGCGTGGTCGGCCGAATCCGCGACGTGCGGGAAGGTCCGGACGGACTGATCTACGTGCTGAGCGACGGCCCGGACGGCGGGCTCTATCGCGTCGAGCCGGTGGACTGAGCACCCACGGGCGGCATCGGCAGGCCCAGCGTCGTTGCCACCGTCCGCAGCAACTCCAGCTCGGCTCCGCGCAGCATCCCGTCGTGGCTGGCGACCACCGCCAGCGCGTCCAGCAGGGCCTTGCGGTAGTGCTCGGCCATGGCGGCCAGGCGCGCCGCGCGACCGGCGGCGCGCTGGGCGGCGGATGCGTCAACGGCGCTGAAATCCGGCGGCGTCGCAGGTAGCGGGAAGCCCCCGTCGCCAAGTTTCTCGACGCCCTTCTGCCAGGCCGCACGGACGTCCGGTTCATCCTCGTGCCCGGCGCGGGCCAGCAGCGCCATGAGCGCCAGTGCCCCGTCCGCATCCGGCCTGCCCCGTTCCTCGGGTTGCAGCCTCATCTCGATGGCGGCGGCGAGCGCCGCCTCGCGCGGACTGACGACCCCGTCCAGCTCGGTCAGTCTCTCGACCAGGTGCAGCAGGTCCTCCTGTCGCGCTGCCGCCAGCTGGTGCAGCGCCGGTGAGGCGAGGTCGAGGATCGCCAGGCGGAGGGTGGGGGAGAGCTCGGCCAGGTAACCGGCGGCCCGTGCGATGCGGTCGGCCGCGTGACTGCCGAGACGCGCTTCCAGCATGGCGAGCTGGCTGTCGCGCGCGGACTCACGGGACTCCAGCAGCAACGCCAGGCAGACGGCTGCGGCGCCGTCGGGCTCCAGCACGAAGCGGTGCAACTCGTCCGGCACCATCGCGAGCACGCGCCGGGCCATGGCCAGGTCGACGGCCCCGACCAGCAGCGTGGCGGTCATCGGGTCCATCCCCGGGATCATGGTTGCCGCATCGTCCTCCGGCGCGGCCGCGGCCTCAGGCTCCACCGCCTGCGGGGGGACCGGCTCCGGCGGCGGCGCATCGCCGGGGCGCCAGGCCGGATCGAGCGCCCCGATTCTCCGCTCGAGCGGCGGGTGCGTCGCCATCAGGCCCGTGAGGCTGCGGCGCCCGGAGGCGAACAGCATGTGGCCGATCTCTTCCCGTCGCACCGCCCGGACCGCGGAGGAAAGCGGCGAGGCCGCGATGCGCTTGAGCGCGTCGGCAAGCCCCCCCGGGTTGCGCGTGAACTGGACGGCGGCGGCATCGGCCAGGTGCTCCCGCTGGCGCGACACCGCGGCCTGCAGCAGGCGGCCCGCGAGGACCCCGATCGAGCCCAGCAGCAGGATGGCCAGGCCGACGAACACCAGCGCGCCGCCGCCGCGCCGGTTGCCCAGCCGGACCCGACGGCCGCCGTAGGTGCCGCCGCGCAGCATCATCCGCCCGACGGTGCTGACCGCCACCAGGCCGAACAGGTAGCCCATCAGCCGGGCGTTAAGGCGCATGTCGCCGTTGAGCACGTGGCTGAACTCGTGCGCCACCACGCCCTGGAGCTCGTCGCGAGAGAGGCGCTCCAGCGCCCCGCGGGTGACTGCGATCGCGGCATCGGTGGGCTGCAGGCCCGCGGCAAAGGCATTGATGCCGGGCTCGTTCTCGAGCACGTAGACCTCGGGGACCGGGAGCCCGGCGGCGATCGCCATTTCCTCCACCACGTTGTGCAGGCGCCGGCGGAGCGGGTTGCGCTCCAGCCCGGTGACACGCTCGCCGCCCATTGCCAGCGCCACCGCGCCGCCGCCGCTTTTCAGCTCCCGCAGCCGCCAAAGCGCGGCGATGCCGATGAAGGCGGCTGTCAGCATCGCCGCGGCGGTGAACACCTCCGCCTGGAATTCCGCGGTGAACTGGCCCTCGGGCGCCACCATCGCGGCGAAGGCCATCGTCAGCACCGCGCCGACGGCAAGGGCGACCGCGCCCGTGGCCACGGCGAAGGCGCCCAGCAGCCAGCCCGAGCGCTTGCGCGCGGTTTCCTGGCGACCGAAGAAATCCATCGCCGAGCCCGTCCGGGGAGCGGCTCAGCCGCTCAGAACTGGACCTGGGGCACGGCGCGCTTCTCTTCCGATTCGATCTCCAGGAACGCGGCAGCATCGAAGTTGAAAGAGTTCGCCACCAGGTTGTTGGGGAAGTTCTCGCGGGTGTTGTTGAAGAGCATCACCGCGTCGTTGAAGGCCTGCCGCGCGAAGGCGACCCGGTTCTCGGTACTGGTGAGCTCTTCCTGGAACTGCATCATGTTCCGGTCGGCCTTGAGATCCGGGTAGGCCTCGGAGAGCGCGAACAGGCGGCCCAGCGCCGCCGAGAGCCCCGACTCGGCGCTGGACAGCTCCTGGATGGCCGAGGCGCTCTCGGGGTTGGCCGCGGCGGTCTTGAGGCTCTGCACCGCCCGGGTGCGGGCGGAGATCACCTCCTCGAGGGTCTCCCGCTCATGCTTCATGTAGCCCTTGACGGCCTCGACCAGGTTCGGGATCAGGTCATGGCGCCGGGTCAGCTGCACGTCGATCTGGGCGAACGCGTTCTTCACCGCGTTCCGCAGGTTCACCAGCTTGTTGTAAATGCCGATACCCCAGAGCAGGGCGGCCGCGATGATGATCAGCACGATCCATAGTCCCATGACTCGTCCTCCGCGTTGGCTGCCGGCCGAGCATACGGCAACCGTGTTACGGGGCAAAGTGAGGCGCGGCCAAGTTGAGGCCGGGGTCCGGTGCGACTAACATGTCCGGCTTTCATACAGCGCCGGCGCAAGAGGATCCAGGAAGATGGAAGAAGCGAAGAGTC
>JASFEC010000166.1:0-5523 GCA_050125045.1 Gammaproteobacteria bacterium
CGTGGGTCTGGTCGCCGGCGTCCAGCGTCAGCTGCACCAGCCGCCGCGTCTCCGGGGCCATGGTCGTCTCACGCAGCTGCACCGCGCTCATCTCGCCGAGGCCCTTGAAACGGGTCACCGTGACCTTGCCCTTGAGGCCCTCGGCCTCGATCCGGTGCAGCACGCCGCGCCGCTCGGCGTCGTCCAGCGCGTAATAGACCTGCTTGCCGACGTCGATGCGGAACAGCGGCGGCATCGCGACGTAAACATGGCCGGCGTCCACCAGCGCCGGGAAGTGGCGCAGGAACAGGGCGCACAGCAGGGTGGCGATGTGCAGCCCGTCGGAGTCGGCGTCGGCCAGGATGCAGACCCGGTTGTAGCGCAGGCCGCGGAGGTCGCCGGAGCCCGGGTCCACGCCGAGCGCGACGCTGATGTCATGCACCTCCTGCGAGGCGAGCACCTCGCCCGGATCGACCTCCCAGGTGTTCAGGATCTTCCCCCGCAGGGGCATCACGGCCTGGAACTCGCGGTCGCGCGCCTGCTTGGCGGAGCCGCCGGCCGAATCGCCCTCGACCAGGAACAGCTCAGTGCGCTCCGGGTCCTGCGACGTGCAGTCGGCCAGCTTGCCCGGCAGCGCAGGGCCGGTGACGACCCGCTTGCGCACCACCTTGCGGCCGGCCTTGAGCCGGGCGCTGGCGTTGGCGATGGCGAGCTGCGCGATACTCTCGCCGGCCTCGGGGTGCTGGTTGAGCCAGATCGCCAGCGCATCCTTGACGGTGCCCGAGACGAACGCGGCGCATTCCCGCGACGACAGCCGCTCCTTGGTCTGGCCGGAGAACTGCGGATCCTCCAGCTTGACCGAGAGCACGTAGGCGACCTGGGCCCAGACGTCGTCCGGCGCCAGCCGCACGCCCCGCGGCAGCAGGTTACGAAACTCGCAGAATTCTCGCAGCGCCTCGGTCACACCGGCGCGGAAGCCGTTCACGTGGGTGCCGCCCTGCACGGTCGGAATGAGGTTGACGTAGCTCTCGGCTACCGGCTCGCCGCCCTCCGGCAGCCAGGCCAGCGCCCAGTCGGCGGCCTCGGTGCCGCCCTGCGCGCCGCCGACAAAGGGCTCGGCCGGCACCATGGCCTGTCCCTCGAGCGCCTCGGCCAGGTAATCGCCGAGACCGCCCTCGTAATGCCAGGTCTCGGTCTCGCCCTCGGCCTCGAGGTGAAGCACAACGACCAGGCCTGGACAGAGCACGGCCTTGGCCCGCAGCAGGTGCTTCAGCCGCGGCACGGAGAATTTCGGGGAATCGAAGTACTTCTCGTCCGGCCAGAAACGGATGACGGTGCCGGTGTTGTTCTTGCCGACGGTCCCCACTTCCTCCAGCGCCCCGCTCTGGTCGCCGCCCCGGAAACTCATGTTGTACTCGCGGCCACCGCGCTTGATCCACACCTCGAGGTTGCGCGACAGAGCGTTCACCACCGAGACGCCGACGCCGTGCAGCCCCCCGGAGTACTGGTAGTTCTTGCCGGAGAACTTGCCGCCGGCGTGCAGCCGCGTGAGGATCAGCTCGACGCCGGGGATGCCCTCCTGCGGATGCAGGTCCACGGGCATGCCGCGGCCGTCGTCCTCGACCTGCAGCGAGCCGTCCCGGAACAAGGTGACGGTGATCTTCTTGCAGTGGCCGGCGATAGCCTCGTCCACACTGTTGTCGATCACCTCCTGGGCGAGGTGATTGGGGCGCGCAGTGTCGGTGTACATGCCCGGCCGGCGCCGGACCGGATCGAGCCCGCTGAGGACCTCGATCGAGGAGGCGTTGTAGTCGTTGCTCATGGATTCCCCGTGCATCCGCGCCAGCGCGCGCGGACGGGGCAGGATTCTAACGCAAGGGGCGAACGCTTGGCACGGAAAGAAAAACGCGGCGGCACCCCGGAGGACGCCGCCGCGCGGAACGCGTCGGGAACGCTTAATTCAGGTCGTTGGCCAGGCTCGCCCTGACGCCGTCGGGCACCGTCACGGTCACCTTGAGGTTGTCGTGATCGACGCCCATCGCCAGGCCGACCCCGCCCTTGAGCGCCGCGGCCATCTCGTCGGTCAGCTCGAAGCGCATGAAGTGCACGGAGGAGGTCTTCTCCTCGGTATCGCGCTCGAGGTCCTCGTCGGCGATCGCGTAGACCTTGTCGTGGCCGTCCACCTGGACCCAGACCTTGTCCTCGACACCGATCAGCTGGGCCAGCTCGCGCTTGCGTACGTCGATGTCCGGATACTCGAGCATGAACGTCGCCTTCCAGTTGCGCCCGTCGGGGATCAGCGGGTTGTAGGCAGACAGTTCGTCCTCGATGCCCTCGGGCTCGAAGATGCGCTCGATTCGCAGCATCTCCTGCACCTGGTAGCGGATCGTCAGCTCATCCTCGAAATACAGGGTCGCGTTGGGGCCCAGGGCCACCTGGCGGTTCTTCTTGTGTTCCAGGACCTTGGCCCGGAAAGCAGGGCGCTCGCGCGCGTACTGCTCGAGGGTCATCAGGTCGCTTGCAGTCAGCTGGGTCATTGCAGTCTCTCCGTCAATCTGTTGGCTGGGTTTCCCCTCGCGATCCCCCGCGCCCCCGGGTCAGAGCCCGTAGGCGATCCTGAGCAGCGTCATGGGATGCTGCGCCACGGTCCCGTCCTTCATGCCGTGGGCGATCTGGTCGCCGGCCATCGGGCAGTCGCTCACGAAATGGTCGGGCTCGGCGCCCTTGACCTTGTTCACCACGGGACGCGCGATCTTGACCGAGGTCTCGTGGAATTCCTTCTTCACAGCGTAGGTGCCGTCATGGCCGGAGCAGCGCTCGATCGCCTGCACCGTCGTGTCGGGCACCAGCGCCAGGATGTCCCGGGTCTTCAGACCGATGTTCTGCACCCGCAGGTGGCAGGGCACCTGGTAGCTCACCTTGCCCAGCGGCCTGGCGAAGTCCGTCTTGAGCTTGCCGCCCTTGTGGCGCAGCGCCAGGTACTCGAAGGGGTCGTACATCGCCGCGGCCACCTTCTTCACGTCCTCGCGGTCGGGGAACAGCAGCGGCAGCTCCTGCTTGAACATGAGCGCGCAGGACGGCACCGGGGCGACCAGGTCCCAGCCCTCGTCCACGGCCTTCGCCATGGCGGGAATGTTGGCCTCCATGGAGCGCTCCACGGCTTCCAGGTCGCCGAGCTCCATCTTCGGCATGCCGCAGCATTGCTCCTTCTCGACCAGCTTCACCGGGATGCCGTTGTGCTCGAAGACCTTCACGAGGTCCTCGCCCATCTCGGGAACGTTGCGGTTGCCGTAACACGTGGCGAACAGCGCCACGCGGCCCTTGGTGCCCTCGACCGGCGTGCCTTCGCGATGGGTGGGCTGGTTCTTCAGGCGGCTGCGCATGCTGCGCGAGTGATACTTCGGCAGCGGCGCGTCGCGGTGCACACCGAGCACGCTCTCCAGAAGCTTGCGGCCGCCGGAGGTTGCATTCACGGCATTGACGACCTCGGCGACGACGGGGATGCCGGCCAGCTTGCCGACCGCGTCGGTGGAGGTGAGGATGCGGTCACGCCGGCTGGCGCCCTCCTTGCGGAAGCGCACGGCCTTGGCGCGAAGCATGAGGTGCGGGAAATCGACGTTCCACTCGTGCGGCGGCACATAGGGGCACTTCGACATGTAACACATGTCGCAGAGGTAGCAGTGGTCGACGACCTGCCAGTAGACCTCGCGGGTGATGCCGTCGACCTCGCCGGTGTCCGACTCGTCGACCGCGTCGAACAGCAGCGGAAAGGAGTTGCACAGGCTGAAGCAGCGCCGGCACCCGTGACAGATGTCGAACACGCGCTCCATCTCGGCGAAAAGCTTCTCCTCGTCCCAGAAATCAGGCGTCTTCCATGCGACCGGGTGTCGCGTGGGCGCCTCGAGGCTGCCTTCACGGCGGGGGGTATCGAGCGACATGTGGTGAACTCCTTGTTCGGCCCGCAGGAACGGTGGAACGCCGCCGGCAGGGCCGGCGGCGTTCCTTGCACCGGGGTGCTCAGGCGTCGAGGTTGTCGAGCGCCTTCTGGAACCGGTTGGCGTGGCTGCGCTCAGCCTTGGCCAGCGTCTCGAACCAGTCGGCGATCTCGTCGAAACCCTCGTCGCGGGCGGTCTTCGCCATGCCCGGGTACATGTCGGTGTACTCGTGGGTCTCGCCGGCGATCGCGGCCTTCAGGTTGTCGGACGTGCCGCCGATCGGCAGGCCGGTGGCGGGATCACCGACGGCCTCGAGGTACTCGAGGTGGCCGTGCGCATGACCGGTCTCGCCTTCGGCCGTGGACCGGAACACGGTCGCGACGTCGTTGTAGCCTTCCACGTCAGCCTTGGACGCGAAGTAGAGGTAGCGGCGGTTAGCCTGGGACTCGCCCGAGAAAGCCTCCTTGAGGTTGTTCTCGGTCTTGCTGCCCTTGAGTTCTGCCATGGGTCATATCCTCCTGAGGTGATTCCCATCCCGGCCGGCGGCCGGGCAACTTGCGCTGCATTGCTCGACGGACAGCGCTCTCCACGAGCAGCCCGCCGATGCGACTTGGACTCAATTTAGACTCAGTCTAAATCACCGTTGGAAGGTTAGTCCGTGCAGTGCTGACTGTCAACCGCGCCGCGGCTCCACCCGGCCGGGCGGATTGATTCCCCGGCTGCGGCGCCGGTATCGTACCCACCCTTCCCAACGTCGCCGTGACCGCCCCCATGCCCAAGAAGAAACCTGACTCCCCGCCTGCCCCGGCCGAGGCGGATACGCTCGAATTCGAGCAGGCGCTCGCCGCGCTTGAACAGCTGGTGGAAGAGCTTGAATCCGGCAACCAGCCGCTGGAGCAGGCGCTGGCGTCGTTCGAGCGGGGCGTGGCGCTGACCCGACGCTGCCAGGCGGCGCTCCGGGCCGCGGAGCAGAAGGTCGAAATCCTGTCCCGCGACGACGTCGAGGACGGACTCGAGCCCTTCGAGCCGGAGCGATGAACTGGACCGAGGAACTCACGGCCTGCGGCGTGCGCGTCGAGGCCGTGCTGGAGCATTGGCTGCCGCCGGCGGACCTCAGCCCGTCCAGATTGCACGAGGCGATGCGCTACGCGGTGCTCGGCGGGGGCAAGCGGATTCGGCCCGTCCTGACCTACTTCACCGGTCGCGCCCTCGGCGTGGACTCGGGGCGCCTCGACGGTCCCGCTGCGGCCGTGGAACTGATCCACGCCTACTCGCTGGTGCACGACGACCTGCCGGCCATGGACGACGACGATCTGCGCCGGGGCCGGCCGACTTGCCACCGCGCCTTCGACGAGGCGACCGCCATCCTGGCCGGCGACGCCCTCCAGGTGCTGGCTTTCAAGATCCTGGCGGAAGACCCCGCGATGACGCCGGATTCCGCCTGCCGCCTGGAAGTGATCCGCCTGCTGGCCCACGCCTCCGGTACCGCAGGAATGGCCGGCGGCCAGGCGATTGATCTCGAGGCCGCGGGCCAGCGGCTCGGCGTGGCAGCGCTCGAACAGATGCATCGTCTCAAGACGGGCGCCCTGATCCATGCCAGCGTGATGAT
>JASFEC010000167.1:0-5502 GCA_050125045.1 Gammaproteobacteria bacterium
CCCCGCCGCGGATCCCAGGGGCCGGGTGGCGGCGCTGCGCGTGCCCGGCGGCGGCAGCCTGACCCGCAAGGAGATTGACGAGTACACTGCTTTCGTGGCGCGCTACGGCGCCCGCGGACTTGCGTACATCAAGGTCAACGACGCCGCCGCTGGGCGGGACGGCCTGCAGTCGCCCATTCTCAAGTTCCTGCCCGACGAGGCGGTGGCCGGGATCATGTCGCGCACGGGCGCCGAGACCGGCGACCTGGTGTTCTTCGGCGCCGACAAGGCGAAGGTCGTCAACGACGCGCTGGGCGCGCTCCGCGACCAGCTGGGCGCCGACCTGGGCCTGCTCCAGACGGGCTGGCGCCCGCTGTGGGTGGTCGATTTCCCGATGTTCGAGTGGGACGAGACGGAGCAGCGCTGGTTCGCGCTGCACCATCCTTTCACGGCGCCCGCGGCAGACGACCATGCCTTGCTGGCGGCCAACCCGGGCGAGGCGCTCTCGCGCGCCTACGACATGGTGCTGAACGGCTCGGAGATCGGCGGCGGCTCGATCCGTATCCACGATCGCGCCATGCAGCAGGGCGTGTTCGAGTTGCTCGGCATCGGCGAGGAAGAGGCGCGCAGCAAGTTCGGCTTTTTGCTGGACGCCCTGAAGTATGGCTGCCCGCCGCACGGCGGTATCGCTTTCGGCATCGACCGCCTCGTGATGCTGATGGCCGGCGCCGGCAGCATCCGCGAGGTGATCGCCTTCCCGAAGACGCAGACGGCGAGCTGCCCGCTGACGGACGCGCCCGGCGAGGTGCCGGACGCGCAGCTGCGGGAGCTGTCGATCCGCGTGCGCAAGCCCGCTGCCGAGTAGCGGCGGCGCCCGGGCCGTGGCTGCGCCGACGACTCCCCACAAGCGTCCGGAGTCGGTGCTGGTTGCCGTCTACACCGCGGCCGGCGAGGCCTTGTTGCTGGAGCGCCGCGAGCCGCCCGGCTGGTGGCAATCCGTCACCGGCAGCCTGGAGCCCGGCGAAACGCCCACCGCGGCGGCCGCGCGCGAGCTCCGCGAGGAGACCGGCCTGGCTGCTGACGGCCTGGTCGACCTCGGTCTCAGCCACCGCTTCACCATTGCCCCGCCCTGGCGCCACAAGTTCGCGCCCGGCGTGACAGAGAATCTCGAGCACGCTTTCGCCATCGCGCTGCCGGCGCGGGCTGCAATCCGGCTCGACCCGGCCGAGCACTGCAACCACGCCTGGCTGCCGCTGCCCGAGGCAATCGGGCGGGCCAGTTCGTGGAGCAACCGTGCGGTGCTCGAGCAGGTCGCGGCCGGGCAGGTCGGCCGGCGGCCATCGAATTCCCGCGCCTAGTCCGGACGGGAGGGACCCACCGGGCCGCCGGGCACCGCCACCGGGTGGCCGATCCGGTCATGGCGTTCCAGCCAGCGCTCCCGAGCCAGTCGCTGCAGGTCGGCCACCGAGTCCTGCTCATCCATGATCTCCAGTCCCAGCAGGGTCTCGAGGACATCTTCCACGGTGATGACGCCCGCGGTAATGCCGTATTCGTCGACCGCGACGGCCAGCTGCTGGCGCTTCTCCAGCAGCTGGGTCAGCACGCCCGCGACCGACAACGTCTCGGGCACGAACAGCGCTTCGCGCTCCAGCTCGGCCAGCGTGTGCCCGCCTTCTCCCGCCGCCATCGTGGCCAGCAGGTCGTCCTTGAAGGCAACGCCGGTTACGGTATCGATGTCATCCTCGAATACCGGGATGCGGGAGAACACAAGGTCCGGGTTCTCCTCCATGAATTCGGCCACGGTCTGCTCCCGGTCGCCGGCGACGAGCACCGGCCGCGGCGTCATCACGTCATGGACGCGGAGCTGGTTCAGGCTGAGGAGGTTACGGATGATCTCCGCCTCGCGCTCGTCCAGCTGGCCCTCGCTGCGGCCCATCTCCGTCATGGCCAGGAACTCGATGCGGCTGAACACCGGCTGGCTCTTGTCCTTCTTCAGGAAGCGGGTGATGACCTGGCTCATCCACACCAGGGGATACAACACGATGATCAGGACTTTCAGACTGCGCACGGTCAGCGGCGCGAGCCGCTCCCAGTAGTTGGCGCCGAGGGTCTTCGGGATGATTTCCGAGAGCACCAGGATGCCAAGTGTCGTGACCGCGGCCACGATGGCCTCGTAGTCGATGGTCATGCCGGCGAGCTCGAGGCCGCCGCTGCCCCAGAGCCGGCTGGCCTGGGCGCCGACGCCGATGGCGCCGACCGTGTGGGCGATGGTGTTCAGTGTCAGGATCGCGGCCAGCGGCCGGTCTATGTCGCGCTTGAACTCGTCCAACAGCTGGCCCGTACGCCGGCCCTCGCTGTGGGCCCGGGTGACGTAGCTCGGCGTGACCGACAGCAGGACCGCCTCCCAGATCGAGCAGGCGAATGACACGCAAATCGCGAGGAAGAAGAACAGCAGCAGCAGGGTCATGATGCAGGGCCTCCACCCTCGTCGTCGCCTTTGTCCAATGCCTTCAGCTCGTACAGGGCCTGCAGCGCCTCGCGCGGGCTCAGGTTGTCGGGGTCGAGCGCCTGCAGCCGCTGCAGGGCCCGGCTCGGCTGCGGCGCCGGCTCGAACAGGGGCAGCTCCGGCTGTGGGCCGGGGGCCGCCGCGCGACCCGTCTCCAGTTCGCGCAGGTAGCCGCGCGCTCGCCGGATCACCTCGCGCGGCACGCCGGCCAGCGCCGCGACCTGAAGGCCGTAGCTCTGGTTGGCGGGCCCCTCGCGCACACTGTGCAGGAACACGAGTTTGCCCCCGTGCTCGGTGGCGTCGAGGTGTACATTGGCGCAGGCAGGCAGCTCCTGCGCCAGCGCGGTCAGCTCGAAATAATGCGTGGCGAACAGGGTGAACGCGCCGAGCTGCTCGCCGATGTAGTGCGCGCAGGCCCAGGCCAGCGAGAGCCCGTCGAAGGTGCTGGTGCCGCGGCCGATCTCGTCCATCAGGACCAGGCTGTGCGCGGTGGCGTTGTTCAGGATGTTGGCCGCCTCGGTCATCTCGACCATGAACGTGGAGCGCCCGCCGGCCAGGTCGTCGGAGGCGCCGATGCGGGTGAAGATCCGGTCAGTCGGGCCGAGCTCCGCGGTTTCGGCGGGGACGAAGCTGCCGGCGTGGGCGAGGATGACGATCAGCGCCGCCTGGCGCATGTAGGTCGACTTGCCGCCCATGTTCGGACCGGTGATCACCAGCATCCGGCGGCCGTCGTCCAGCGCCAGGTCGTTGGGGATGAAGGGCTGCTCGGACACGCGTTCCACCACCAGGTGGCGTCCGCCGCCAATCGCCAGTCGCGGCTGCGTGGTCAGCCGCGGCCGGCTGAGGTTCAGCGTCGCGGCCCGCTCGGCCAGGTTGGCCAGCACGTCGATCTCTGCCACGGCCTGCGCCATCAGCTGCAGGGGGCCGAGCCGCTCCACCAGGGCCTCGACCAAATCGTCGTACAGCGCCTTCTCGCGGGCCAGCGCGCGCTCGCGCGCGGACAGCACCTTGTCCTCGAACTCCTTCAGCTCGGGCGTGATGAAGCGTTCCGCGCCCTTGAGCGTCTGGCGGCGGCTGTAGTCCGCCGGGGCGCTCTTGGCCTGCGCGCGGCTGATCTCGATGTAATAGCCGTGAACGCGGTTGTAGCCGACCTTGAGCGACGGCAGACCGGTCCGCTCGCGCTCGCGGGTTTCCAGCGCCTCAAGGTAACCGTCGGCCTCCGTCGACAGCTGGCGCAGCTCGTCGAGCTCCGCGTCCCAGCCCGTCGCAATAACGCCGCCGTCGCGTACCAGCACGGGCGGCTGTTCCACCAGTGCGCGCGCCAGCAGCCCGTGGGTCTCGGCGTGCTCGCCGCATTCCGCAGCGAGTTCCGCCAGCCGCGGCGCAGACACGCCCGCCAACGCCGCCTGCAGCGCCGGCAGCCGCGCCAGGCCTTCCCGTAGCCCCCCCAGGTCGCGCGGCCGGGCGCTACGCAGTGCAACCCGGGCCAGGATGCGCTCGAGGTCGCCGATGCCGCGGAGCTGCGCGCGGAGCGCGTCGATACCGCCGTCCAGCAGGAATCGCTCGACGGCTTCGTGCCGGCCCTCGAGCACGGCCCGGTCGCGCAGCGGCCGGTTCAGCCAGCGGCGCAACAGGCGGCTGCCCATGGGGGTGGCGGTCTCGTCCATCACGCCGAGCAGGGTGTGCTCATGGTGGCCGCTGAGGCTGCGATCGAGTTCCAGGTTGCGCCGCGTCGCCGCGTCCATGATGAGCGCCTCGTCGCGCGTCTCGGTGGCCAGGCCGCGCAAGTGGGGCAGCGCACTCCGCTGGGTGTCGAGCACGTATTGCAGCAGGCAGCCCGCGGCCTGGATCGCCTCCGGCAGGTCGGCACACCCGAACCCGGCGAGGTCGCTGACGCCGAACTGCCGGCATAGCAGGCGTGTGGCAGTGTCGAGGTCGAAGTGCCAGGGCGGACGGCTCTTCAGGCCCGGCAGCTCGCGCACCGCGGGCGGCAGGCGGGCTTCCTCGTCGACCAGCAGCTCTGCCGGCTGCAGCCGCTCCAGCTCGGCGGCCAGCGCCTCCGGGCCGTCCAGGCGGGCGACGCGGAAGCGTCCGGCCGCCAGGTCCAGCCAGGCCAGCCCGAGGCTGGCCGCACCGGCATGCACGCACGCCAGCAGCACCTCGCGCCGCTCGTCCAGCAGGCCTTCGTCGGTCACGGTCCCGGGCGTGACCACCCGCACGACCTGGCGCTCGACCGGGCCCTTGCTGGCAGCGGGATCGCCGATCTGCTCGCAGATGGCGACGGACTCGCCCCGGCGCAGGAGTTTCGCCAGGTAACCCTCGACGCTGTGTACCGGCACGCCGGCCATGGGGATGGGCTGGCCGGCGCTCTGGCCGCGCGTGGTGAGGGTGATGTCGATAAGCTTCGCGGCCCGGCGGGCGTCGTCGTAGAACAGCTCGTAGAAGTCGCCCATCCGGTAGAAGAGCAGGGTGTCGGGATGCTCGGCCTTGATCCGCAGGAACTGCCGCATCATGGGCGTGTGCCGCTCCAGCGTTTTCGGTGGATCCGCCTGTTTTTGCTGGGGATTTTCGGTCAAGCTCCACTCTCCACCGGGCCGCGGGCGGCGGGCCCTGCCGGAAACTCCGTATTGTGCCGACCCGGGTCGAGCTAGTCATCTTACTCGACGAGGGGAGCCGGTTTTCCCGTCGGGCCGGCGTTCGGAGGGACAGGGATGGCCGCGAAACTGGATATGGCTTGGATCTCCTCCCAGCTGGCCCGCTCTCGCGCGGTCGCCGCTGCGGTGATCACGGTCGACGGTGAGCTGGTGGAAGCGAACGACGGCTTTCGCTGGCTGCTCGGGCCCGCTGCGGACGCCGGGCCAGGGGCGGCCGTCGCCGAGCATTTCATCCAGCCGACCTTCGCCCGGCTGCGGGACCAGCCCGCCGCCGCGGATGGCGAGTGCTACGTTGGCCTGATCACTCTCGGGGAGCAGGCCGGCCGGGCCTGGACGCTGCAGGGGCGCGTATGGCATCGGGAC
>JASFEC010000168.1:0-5477 GCA_050125045.1 Gammaproteobacteria bacterium
GCCGCACACTGCGGCGGGCATTCCTGGAGATCCAGATGGAGGCAGCGCTGGCCGATGGGCAGTTGCGCCCGGCCACGCGAGAGGCGCTGTGGCGTGTTGCGGCCGGCCTGGGCCTGAGCCGCGTGGAGATGGCCCAGGTGGAGGCGCTGCTCCGGATCGGTGGCGGGTCCGCGGGCCGGGCGGCCGCCGGGCCGCCACGGCCCTCGGTCGACGACGCCTACCGCGTGCTCGGCCTCGAGCCCGGCGCGAGCGACGCAGACGCCAAGCTGGCCTACCGGCGCCTGATGAACCAGCATCACCCGGACAAGCTGCGCGCCCGCGGCATGCCCGAGTCCATGATCCCCGTCGCGGAGGCGAAGACCCGGGAGATCCGGGCGGCCTGGGAGACGGTCCGCGGCGCCCGCGGCATGCGCTGAGCGTGGCGGGGATTCGGTCCGGCGCGGCCTTGCGGTAGAGTGAAAGCCTGAACCTTGCGCCGGACGCCGTCATGCTGGATTACCGCATCGCTCCTTCCATCCTCTCGGCCGACTTCGCGCGCCTCGGCGAGGAGGTCGATGCCGTGCTCGAGGCCGGCGCCGACATGGTCCATTTCGACGTCATGGACAATCACTACGTGCCCAACCTGACCATCGGGCCGATGGTGTGCGAGGCCCTGCGCAACTGGGGCGTGGAAGCGCCGATCGACGTGCACCTGATGGTCCGCCCGGTGGACGGGCTGATCGAGTCCTTCGCGCAGGCCGGTGCCAGCTGGATCACTTTTCATCCGGAGGCCAGCGACCATCCGGACCGGAGCCTGCAGCTGGTCCGCGACCTCGGGTGCAAGTCGGGACTGGTGTTCAACCCGGGCACCCCGTTGCACTGGCTGGAGTACCTGGCGGACAAGGTCGACATGATCCTCATCATGTCGGTGAACCCGGGCTTCGGCGGCCAGAAGTTCATCCCCTCGGCGCTGCGCAAGATCGAGGAGGCGAGACGCCTGATCGACGAGAGCGGGCGGCCGATCCGGCTCGAGGTCGACGGCGGGGTCAAGGTAGACAATATCGGGGAGGTGGCCCGCGCCGGCGCCGACACCTTCGTGGCCGGCTCCGCCATCTTCGGTTCGGGGGACTACGCGAGCACGATCACCGCCATGCGGCGGGAGCTGGCCGGCGTCGACGTCGAGGAATAAGGACCGCCGGCTCAGGAGCTGCGCAAGGTGCGTTGCGGCGGGCGCACGCCATGCACGACGATGGTCTTGCCGCGGGCGCGCAGGAGGCCCTGTTCCTCCAATACCTTCAACACGCGCCCTGCCATTTCGCGGGAGCAGCCGACCAGGCGCGACAGCTCCTGGCGGCTTACCTTGATCTGCATGCCGTCGGGATGCGTCATGGCGTCGGGTTCGGCGCACAGGTCCATGATGGCGTGGGCGATGCGCCCGGTCACGTCCACGAAAGCCAGGTCGCCGAGCTTGCGGTTGGTGCGCTCGAGGCGGGTGGCCAGCTGCGTGGCCAGCTCGAACAGCAGTCCCGGGTTTTCAGCGGCAACCTGGCGGAAGCGCGCGTAAGTCATCTCCGCGATTTCGCAGGTGCTGCGGGTGCGCACCCAGGCGCTGCGGGTGGGCTCTTCCTTGAACAGGCCCATCTCGCCGAAGAACTGGCCCTTGTTGAGGTAGGCGAGGACCATCTCGTTCCCGTCCTCGTCCTCGATCATCACCTCGACCGAGCCATCGACGATGTAATAGAGAATGTCTGGCAGGTCCCCGGCGTGGATCACGACGGTCTTGGACGGGATCGAGCGAATGCGACAAAGCCCGAGAAAACGGCTCATCGCGGGGATATCGTTTCCCCTCCCCACGGACTCAACCATGTGCAGTCCTCACTGGTCCTTATGTAAAAAAAGCCCCCCCGGCGCGCACCCTTTTAACCCACCGCCGGGGGCGAGGGCAAGCCGAGAGCGACCGGGCGCGCTCAGATCCAGTAGGCCGTGCGGGTCATCACCTTGGACATCACAGCCATCAGGCCGCGCGCCGGCGGCGGCAGCGGCAGCCCGCCCGCAGCGCGCGCCTCGGCGCCGTGATGGGCCTCGTCGACCTTCATTTGCTCGATGATGGCGCGACTGCGACGGTCGCCCGGCGGCAGGCGGCCGAGGTGCTCTTCAAGGTGATTGATCACCTGGGCCTCCGTTTCCGAGACGAAGCCGAGGCTCCAGCGATCGCCGGCCAGCCCGGCGCCGGCGCCGAGCAGGAAGGCACCGGTGTACCAGACGGGCCCGAGGCGGCTCGGCCGGTCCTTCAATTCCTGCAGCCGGTCCTCGCACCAGGCGAGGTGATCGAACTCCTCGACGGCCGCTTGCTCCATCGCCTCGCGAACCGTCTCCAGCCGCGCGGTGAGCGCCTGGCCCTGGTAGAGGCCCTGCGCCATGATCTCGCCGGCATGGTTGACGCGCATGAGACCCGCGGCATGCCGTCGCTCGCGGTCGGTCATGGGCTGCTCCGAAGTCGCGCCCGCGGGATTCGGGCGTGATGGGGGCGGGGGCGGACCCAGCACCGTGCGGACCGCCTGGTCCAGCTGCTCGAAGACCCGGTCCAGCGGGCTCAGCTTGCGCTCGTTCATGCCGATCATTCTAGCGCAGCGGCGACCAGCGAGCCCGGGTGAAGGACAGGTAAATCCAGGCCCGCGCGGCGCAGGGCGGCGCGGAGATGAAGCGCGCACCCGATATTGCTCGTCACCACGGCCCCGGGTGGTGACGACCGCAGCTGAGCCACCAGGGGCGCCGCCAGCGCGTCGGCCATGTCGGGATGGCTGAGGAAGTTCTCGCCCGCCGCGCCGCAGCATTCGGGGGGCAACTCACGCACCCGCACGCCCGGCAGCCGGGCGAGCAGCCGGCGCGTGGCATCGGCACTACCGGTGACGTGGCGCTGGGTGCAGGGGATGTGCAGCGCGATGTCCCGGTAGGGCCCTGGCCGCAGGGGAAGGTCGGCCTCGGCCAGCAGCTCGGCGGGCTCCACCACGCGGCGGGCAAGGCCCGCGCCCGCCGACCCCGCGACCCGCGGATACTCGAGGAGGGCGGCCGCGCAACCGCTGGCGCAGGCGACGACCGGCGCCGGGCCGGCGAAGGCCGCCAGGTTACGGCGCGCGGAGTGCGCGGCCAGCGCCGGGCGCCCCGCGTGCAGATCGATGGCGCCGCAGCAGCCCTGGCCGCGGGGTATCTCGACGGCATAGCCGGCGGCCTCGAGGGTGCGCCGGACATCCTCCAGCGTTCGGCCGTCCACCGCGCGACCCACGCACCCTAGGAACAGCTGGACCGCGCCGCGGGTGGCCGGCGCCGTGGCCGCGGGCCACCGCGGGGACCTCGCGTCGGCAGGGAGCAGCTCCGCGGCACGCCGCGGCAGGTCGCCGAGGCCCCGGGCCATGCGCCGGGCACCCGGCAGGCGCATGAGCCGGACGGCGAGGGCGAACAGGCGGGGCCGTCGCAGCAGGGCCGCCAGCATCCGCCGCATCCGGGTGGCACGTGCGCCGCGCTGCACCAGCAATGCGCGGCCGGCGTCGATCAGTTCGCCATAGGGCACGTCGGCCGGGCATGCAGTCTCGCAGGCCCGGCACCCGAGGCAGCGGTCGAGGTGCTCGACCAGCCCGGGCTCCGTGCCCAGGCGGCCGGTCGCCAGTCCCTGCAGCAGGGCGATGCGGCCGCGCGGCGATTCGCCTTCGATGCGCGCCAGACCGTATGTCGGGCAGTGCGGCAGGCACAGCCCGCACTTGACGCAGCGGTCGGCCAGCTCAAGCGGGAACGTGGTGTGCTCGGGAGTGCTCATCGGGCTGCAGGCGAATCCGCGAAACTGGTATTCTATCCGGCTTTCGGCATCGGGCCGTGGGCCCGACAGGGAGATACCAGGTGACGAATTCAACATGGACCGTGCGCTGCGCCTTGTGTGCGGCCCTCGGACTGGCGGCTGCGGCTCCGGCGGTTGCGGAGGAGGCCGAGGAAGGCCTGAGCGGCCGCGCGGCCTTCAGTTTTGCCCAGG
This sequence comes from Gammaproteobacteria bacterium, assembly GCA_050125045.1. Lineage (GTDB taxonomy): Bacteria > Pseudomonadota > Gammaproteobacteria > Steroidobacterales > XN24 > XN24. The sequence continues at coordinate 4,001 of JASFEC010000168.1, forward strand.
CGCGCGGCAACACCAACACGCAGGCGATCACCGGCGAGGCGGAGGGCGAGTACAACCCGGCCGACCGCTGGCTCTATGACGCCAAGGTGGCTTTCGTCACCCGCGAGGAGGACAACGCCCGCACCGAGGAGCGCTACGAGTTCCGTGCCAGCGCGAACTATTACTGGACACCGGACAACTACCTCTACGGCCGGCTCGAGTGGCGCAAGGACAACTTCGGCGGTGTCGAAGAAGAGCTGATTCCCAGCATCGGTTACGGCCGCGTGCTGCTCGACTTGGAGCGGCACTCGCTGAAGGGCGAGTTCGGCGTCGGCTATCGCTTCGCCGAGCTGTCTGACGGCACGGAGGAAGACAGCGTGCTGCTGAGCACCGGGCTGCGCTACGTCTGGAGCCTGTCCGAGAGCGCGGATTTCTTCCAGAATGTGCTCGTGCAGTGGACCTCCGATAACACCTATGCGGACAGCGAGACCGGGCTGACGACCACGATCGTTGGCAACCTGAGCGGCCGCTTCACCTACCGGGTCAGGCACAACACCGACGTTCCCGCGGGGGACAAGAACACCGACTTCCTCACCACGCTCGGCCTCGAATACAAGTTCTGAGCCGTGGCCTGGTACCGACACCACGTCTTCTTCTGCACCAACCGTCGCGAGGATGGCCGTGCCTGCTGCCAGGACGCCGGCGCCGCGGCAGCGCGGGCGTGGACCAAGGCGCGGGTCAAGGAACTGGGTCTGGCGGGCCCCGGCAAGGTGCGGGTGAACAACGCGGGCTGCCTGGACCGCTGCGAGGAGGGTCCGGTGGTTGTCGTCTATCCGGAGGGGGTCTGGTACACCTACGTCGACCAGGAAGATCTCGAGGAGATCATTCAGGAGCATCTCGTTCGCGGCCGCGTCGTGGAACGGCTGCAGCTGCCCACGGAGCCGCCCGGGCAATAGGGCCGGCCCCGGCAGGCCCCAGGCCGTAAGGGTTTATTCCCTTGGGCGGGCCCCCGGGAGCGCCCGAGTGCTTGCATGGGGCCGGACCCTGGATTATATTTGCGTGCTTTTCGGCCGCCGCTCATCCTTTTTGGAGCTGGGACATGAAGACTTTTTCCGCCAAGCCGGAAGCCGTGCGCCGCGACTGGTTCGTGGTCGACGCTTCGGGCAAGACGCTGGGCCGGCTCGCGACCGAACTCGCACGCCGTCTGCGTGGCAAGCATAAGCCGGAGTTCACGCCGCACGTCGACACGGGTGACTACATCGTGGTTATCAACGCCGACAAGGTGCGCGTGACGGGCAACAAGCTGGCCGACAAGGTGTACTACCACCACACGGGTTATATCGGTCACATGAAGTCCGAGACCCTGGACAAGCGCCTGGAGCGGGCTCCCGAGCAGGTGCTCGAGGCGGCCGTGAAGGGCATGCTGCCGAAGAACTCCCTGGGTCGCCAGATGCTGAAGAAGCTCCGCATCTTCGCCGGCCCCGAGCACACCCATCAG
>JASFEC010000169.1:0-5350 GCA_050125045.1 Gammaproteobacteria bacterium
CGCTGATCCAGCGCATTGCACCTTTGCCGGGAACGGTGCTGATCGAGGGGGAGACCGGCACCGGCAAGGAACTCGTAGCGCGCTGGCTACACGCGCTGAGTGTGCGGCGCGGCCGGTTCGTCGCGGTCAACTGCGGGGCAATTGCCCCCGAGTTGCTGGAAAGCGAACTCTTCGGCCACACCAAGGGCGCGTTCACCAGTGCGCACCAGGAGCGCGAGGGCCTCTTCGCCGCGGCCCGCGGCGGCACGCTGTACCTGGACGAAATCAGCGAAATGCCCTTTGCCCTGCAGGTCAAGCTGCTGCGAGTGCTGGAGGAGGGGACGCTGCGCCCCGTCGGTGCCGACCGCGAGGTCCCGGTCGACGTGCGCGTGGTGGCCTCGACCCAGCATGACCTGCCGGTGCTGGTGCAAGAGCGACGCTTCCGCGAAGATCTCTATTTCCGCCTCAACGTGGCCCAGGTGAACCTGTCGCCGCTGCGCGACCGCGTCGAGGACATCGGGTCGCTGGCCAGGCATTTCATGCAGCGCCTGTCGGACAGCCTGGGCGTGGCGGCACTGCCGCTGGAGGCCGAGGACATGCGCCGGCTGCAGGAGTACGAATGGCCCGGCAACGTCCGCGAACTGAAGAACTTCGTCGAGCGCAGCCTGATGCTCGGCAGCCTCGCCCTCGATCAGCTCCGGGCCACGCGCGAGGGAGATCGCGGCGCGACGGCGGAGTACCCGCTCGACTGGACCCTGGAGCAGGTCAAGCAGCACCACATGGCGCGCGTGCTGCGCGCCGTCGGCGGCAACAAGTCGGCCGCTGCCCGCCGGCTCGGGGTCTCGCGCAAGACGCTCGAACGGCGCCTGCCGGGCGGTGGCCACGACAACGACGCGGCCTGAGCCGCCCGTCGCTGACCCGCCGGCCCACTTTTCACCAAGACCCACAATGCAAGGAGACAATCCATGAGCGCACTGAACGAGGACAAGTTCAACCTCGAGATCCGGAAATTCCTCAAGATCGTCGGCATCACCTCCCAGCGGGAGATCGAGCAGGCCGTCCGCGCGGCCGTAGAGTCCGGCAAGCTTGGCGCCGGCGATACCGTCGCCGCCAAGGTGACGCTGGAGCTGCCGGACCTCGGCGTGCAGAAGGTCATCAGCGAGCAGCTCGACCTGGCCTGAGTGAACGTGCCGGGGCGCCTGCCCGACGGGCGGGCGCCCCGCGCCTAAACCGGCCAGACCAGGGTGCCGGTCTCGCTGAAATCGTAGCCGCCGAATTTCTGCGCCAGCCGGTGGCATTCGGTGCCGCGCAGGAAATCCAGCATCTTCTGGAACAGCGTGCGGAAGAACATGCGCCGGTGCATGGCGAAGTCGAAGGCCTCCCAGCCGATGGGCATGAAGTCGAGCCCGAACTCGGTGGCGGCGGCGCGCACGCCGATCCCGACGTCGGCGTAGCCCATCGCGATGGCTGAGGCGGCGTCACGCTCCGAATAGGCCCGCGTCGAGCCCCGGCGCGACGCCGGGTCGAGGCCGTGGCGGGTCACCAGTTCCTGCAGGAAACGCCGCGAGCCGGCGCCCTCCTGTCGCATCACCCATTGCTTGTCGCGGGAGAACAGCTCCTCGGGGTCGCTGCCCGCGAGGGCCGGGGAGATCATCAGGCCCTGTTCACGCAGGAAGCCCCGGACCAGTACCCAGTCGTGGTGCTGCGGGTACTGGCGCAGGAGCGCGGGGTGTCGCTGGCGGCTCTCCTCGGCGGGCCCCCAGTGAATCCCGCAGAGATCCGCCCGGCGCCGCGCCAGCAGCGAGAGGCCGAGCTGCGTGCCGGTGGACGTGTAACTGATCAGCGCCTTGGCCTGCACCTCGTTGGCGATCTGCATGATGACCCGGTAGATCAGCGGGTCGTCGCTGCCGGCCAGGAGCATGCGGTCCGCCAGCAGGCCGCCATGGCTCGATTCCAGGAGCCACTGGTCGACCAGGTCGCGCGGGAACAGCCACTTGCCGGTGACCTTGCTCGCCGGGATGATCCCGTCGGCCACCAGCGCATAGATCTTTTTCTCGTTGACCTGCAGGTACCGGGCGACCTGCCGGACGCTCATGAAACGCGGCAGGTCCTCGTCCGGCCGGCGGCCGGCGGCGGCCTCGGTCGCCACGTCTTCCAGCCTGTCTTCGAATGTCGGCATGTTCTTGCTCCAGGGAGTTGACGCCGGGGACCTTGCGGACGCCCCCGGCTCTTGAGTCATGCAAGAAGCATTCCGTATCCTTCTGCAGCTCGGCGTCGCTCGCGGCGCCCGAGCGGGCCGCAGGGCAAGCTGCTACCCTTAGTCGCCTTGCCGCTGCGATGTTCGGCAGCGACTGCAACGGAAACATATGCGCCCCAAACCGCTGGAGAGTTTCCCCGTCGGCGTCGTGATGGCCCGCAAGGTCATCCAGCGCTCGGGTTGGAGCCTGGTCAACTGGGAGGCGGTGTCCGTCCTGGTCGGCGAGCGCTTCGCCGCGCGGTCGGCTCGCCGCCTGCCGATGCGCGAGAGCGACGGGATCACGCAGTACCTCTGGGACGGCTTCGAGCTGGGCCTTTTCCGGGACGCGGCTGAGATCTACTGGTTCAACCTGACGGGCGTCCGCCCCTCCCTGTACGTCATCTGCAGCGAGGATGAGAACGGTGAGCTCGAGCCGATCGACGTGACGGCGGACCATGCCGATGCCACCAGCGCGGTGGAGGCCGACTACAAGTCCTTCGCCGTGCCGATTCCGCCCGAGATTCTCGGCCGGCTCGAAGAGTTCGTGATGACCCATTTCAAGCCGAAGCCCGGCCGCAAGCGCAAGCGCGAGGACTGGACCGGCGACAAACAGCCCTGAGCCTATGAACGAGAAACCCTTCTGGACGCCTCCCGAGCCCGAGCCGGCAGCGGAGGATAAGAGCGCCGACGAGCCGTTCCTCCGGCGCTGGTCGCGGCTGAAATCAGACCGCTCGCAGGAGCCGGAGAGCCCGGCGCCGACGGCCCCCGCGCCGCCGCCGCAAGACGTGGCATTGCCGGCCGAGTCCGGTGCGGCAGACGGGGAGCCGGAGGCCGATGAAGAGCTGCCGCCGCTCGAGGCCCTGGACGAGAACTCGGATTTCAGCGGCTTCATGTCGCCGAAAGTCAGCTCGGCCCTGCGCAAGCAGGCGCTGCGCAAGCTCTTTCGGAGCCAGAAGTTCAACTACATCTGCCCGATGGACGAGTACAACGAGGACTTCACCAAGTTCCCGCCCCTGGGGGACATCATTACGGCCGACATGAAGCACGCCGCGGAGCGCCTGCTGAAGAAGCAGCAGGAAGAAGAGGAAGAGGCCGCAGCCGTCGCGGCCGCGACGGCAGACTCCGGGGATGCAGACGAGACCGCGCCGCCGGAGGCTGTCGCCGATACGACGCCAGAGGCCGGCGCCGACACCGCCGAGAATCCGGGCGACGACCCGGGACCGGCGACCGACACCAGCGAGGATAAGCAACGTGACGCTTGAGCTTCCCGCCACCACTGACGCCGGGCGCGCACGCGCCCAGGTGCTGGGCCAGCCCGTCGTGATCGAGGGCGAGCCCACTTCTATCGTGACCTACCAGTCGAGCGGTCGCCTGGCCATCATCGGCGACGAGGAGGCGGCGCTTGCGGCAGCCCGCCGGCTGGGCGCCGAGGTGCCCAGCACCATCATGGTGCCCGGCGAGGACCTGCCGGAGCCGACGAAGATCGATGATGTCGTGGTGGTGCGCGGCGGTCGCCCCGAGGTGGAGGGACGCCTGGGGCGCTTCACCATCAACCTCGCCAGCGGCGAAGATACGGTCTCGCTGGCCGAAGCCTCGGGCGCGGCGACGCCGCACTTCGACCTCGTGCTCGACCTCTGTAATCCGCCGCTGTTGTCCCACGAGGTGCCGCCGGTGGGCTATTACGCGGGAGGTCGGAGCGAGAGCGCGCTGGAGCGGGCGCTGGCCGAGATCCCGGACATGCGCGGCGAGTTCGAGAAGCCGAAGTACTTCAACTACGACCCGTCGATCTGCGCCCACGGCGACAGCGGCCTGAAGGGTTGCACCCGCTGCATCGACGCCTGCCCGACTATCGCGATCAGCTCGATCGGCGACAAAGTGAGCGTGGATCCGTACCTTTGCCAGGGCGCGGGCAGCTGTGTCGCGGCGTGCCCGAGCGGGGCCATGAGCTACGCTTTCCCGGCGGTCAATGACCTCCTGGGCCACCTCAAGCAGCTGCTGGCCGATTACTCCGGGGCGGGCGGCAGCGACCCGGTCCTGCTGCTGCACGACGCCTGGTCGCGGGAAGCCATCAGCGATCGCCTCGGGCCGGCCATGCCCGAGAACGTCCTGCCCTTCGAGGTCGAGGAAGTCGGCTCGCTGGGGTTGGACGCGTGGCTGGCCGTGCTGGCGTACGGCGCGCGCGCCGTAGTGATCGCCATCGGCCACCATGCGCCGGCCCGCATGGCCAACGAGCTCAGGACCCAGGTCGGATTCGGGCGGGCCCTGCTCGAGGGCATGGGCTATGCGAGCGGCAGCCTGACCCTGGTCGACAGCGCCGCGGCTGCGGACGATGCCGAGGGCTGGTGGGGTTCGCTGCCCGAGGCCGCCGTATGCAAGCCCGCCAAGTTCGCCTGTCCCGATGACAAGCGCGGCATCCTGCGGCTGGTCATCGAGCACCTGTACCGCCACGCGCCCTCGCCGCGGAAGACGGTCGAGCTGCCGGCCGGCGCGCCCTTCGGCGAGATCCGCGTCGACAAGGACGCGTGCACGCTCTGCATGAGCTGCGCCAGCGTGTGCCCGGCGGCGGCGATCAACGCCGGTGGCGACCTGCCCCAGCTGAAGTTCACGGAATGGAACTGCGTGCAGTGCGGGTTGTGCGAGAAAGCCTGCCCGGAAGACGCCATCACCCTGAAGCCCCGCTTCCTCTTCGACGCCGAGCTGCGGCAGCAGCCGCGCGTGCTGCACGAGGAGCAGCCCTTCTGCTGCATCTCCTGCGGCAAGCCCTTCGCCACCCAATCGGTGCTCGACAAGATGCTGAAGAAGCTGGAGGGCCACTGGATGTTCCAGGACGAGGATTCGCGGCGGCGGCTGCAGATGTGCGACCACTGCCGCGTCAAGGACATGTTCAAATCAGGGCGGCCGGGCGGCCCGCCGACGGCCTGAGGGCGTCAGAGGTGGCACATTTTTACCCTACAGTCTGGACAAAATGCGCCATCCGTCGGCGATTATGTTAGCTAATCTTGGATTTTAGACGACTTTTGATGTCAATTTTCCAAATATCTCTGGCCTGATAGTTGCAGATGAAAGACCAGCATGAGAAACACGAGCACACGATGACCGAGGCCAACACGGAAGTCGGGATGGAGGCAGCGCAGG
>JASFEC010000170.1:0-5280 GCA_050125045.1 Gammaproteobacteria bacterium
CAGGGCGGTCTTCCTCGCCGCGCTGGCGCGGCAGGCGGTCAGCTACGACGTCCCGCTCGGCTTCTTCCGGCGCTTCGTGCTCGAAAGCAAGGGCGAGAACCGCGAGACGCTGGAGATCAAGGCGGCCGGCCTGCTGCCGCTCACCGACATGGTGCGGATGCTGGCCCTGCAGGGCGGTGTGACCGTGCCGGGCACCCAGGAGCGAATCGCCGCGCTGCTCGCCGCCGGCAAAATGAGCCGGCGCGACGCCGACCGTCTGGCCGGCGCTCACCGCCTGCTGTCCGGGCTGCGGGTGCGCCTGCATGCGGAGCAGTTGCGCAAGGGCGAAGAGCCCCACAACCATCTCCGCGTGCGCTCCATGAGCCATGCCGAGCGCCATGCGCTCAAGGACGCCTTCCTGGTGATTCGCGAGGCGCAGACAGGGCTGGCGCTGGACTTTCCGGGATGATGCCCTGGCAGCGGCTGCAGCTCGGCTGGGCCCGCCGGCGCTGCCGGTATCCGCTCCAGTCCCGCCTGCTGGCGACGCCGCCGCCCCCGCGAGGGCGCCGCGTCGAGCAGCTTGAAATGATCGCCATGGACTTCGAGACCACCGGCCTGGACCCCGCCCGGGACCACATCATCGCCGTCGGCTGGGTGCTGTTGCGGGGGGACCGCATGGTCCTGGCCAGCGCCCGCGAGATCCGGGTGCGCCCCGAGGCAACCAGCGGCGTCGGCCAGAGCGCGGTCATCCACGGCATCACCGACAGCGACCTCGACGATGCCGAAACGCAGGAAGAGATGCTCGGGCATCTCCTGCCCGAGCTCGCTGGCCGGGCAGTCGTCGCCCACGCCGTGAGCATCGAGCGCGGCTTCCTCAACGCCCTGCTGCGGCGCCAGGGCGGAGTGCCCCAGCCCAGCCCCTTCATCGACACCATGCTGCTGGAGCGGCGGCTGGTGGAAGCGACCGGCGGCAACGTGCGGGAGCTGCACGGCGACCTGACGCTGGATGCCTGCCGCGAGCGTCGCCGGCTCCCCGAGCACCAGCGCCACTCCGCCGGCGCCGATGCCGTGGCCTGCGCAGAGTTGCTGCTGGCGCAGCTGGACGAGCTGGGCGGCGCGCATCGGACGCGCCTCAGGGAGCTGCTCTAGAACAGCCCGTAGTGCCAGGCGAGCAGGAAGGACAGCGACCACCACATGATCTGCTGCAGCGGCAGGCCCACGCGGAAGAAATCGGTGAAGCGGTAGCCGCCGGCCGACAGCACCATCAGGTTCGTCTGGTAGCCGATCGGTGTCAGGTAACTCATGTTGGCGCCGAACAACACAGCCAGCACGAAAGGCTCCGGCGGCACGCCGAGTCGCTGCGCCACGAACATCGCCACCGGGGTACCGAGCACGGCGGCGGCGTTGTTGGTGACGACCTCGGTCAGGATCGCGATCGTGATCATCAGGCCGGCCAACGCGATGAAGGTCGGCCAGGGCTCCGCGACCATCACGAACAGCCCTGCCGCGTAGTCCATTCCCCCGGTGACCGTCAGCGCCCGCCCTAGCGCGAGGCTGGTCACGATGACCACGATCAGGCGGCGGTCGAGCGCACCGAGAGCGGCACGCCAGTTCAGACAGTTGGTGGTGACCATCGCCAGCACGCCCAGCAGCGCCGCCACGGTGATGGTGAGCAGGCCCGTGGCGGCGGCCGCGACCACACCGACCATGATCCCGGCGGCCAGCGGCGCCTTGCTGGTGTGCGGCAGGTCGAGCGAGCCGTCCACCACCAGCACATTCCCCAGCCCCTTGACGGCCTCCAGGGCGGAGGCCGCGCCCTGCACCAGCACGATGTCGCCCGCCCGCAGGAAGACCTCCCCGATGTCGGTGACCTCGGCACCGGGCGACCGCGGCCGGTGCACGGCCACGGGAAGCAGGCGGTAATGGGCGAAGAACGGGACCGTCTTCAGCGTGCGCCGGTGCAACGGGGAGCCGCGGGTCACGACGATCTCGGCCAAGCGCTGCTCCCCCGCTTTCGGGGCCTCGTCCGCGGCCAGGGCGTGGTCGGGGTCCCGACCGTCGAACAGGGCCACGTCGAGCTGCTGTTCGAAGCGTTTCAGCCGGTCCGGCGTGTCGCGGACGTGCAGGCGGTCCCCGGCGCGGATGGTGACGGAGGGCAGCTTGGCCACCAGCAACCCCGCGCCGCGCTCGATGGCCGTCAGCCGCATGGCGCCCTCGGTGCGGGCGATGACCTCGGCGATGGTCGAGCCGATCACGGCGCTGTCCTCGCCCACGTGCAGCACCGCCTCGAACACGCGCGGCGAGGTGTCGGGCATGGGTGGCGTGCGCTCCGGCACCAGCCGCGGGGCGACCAGCCACAGGTAGAGCAGCGCCAGTGCCGCCGCGGTCACGGCAATGGGCGTGAAGTGGAAGATTCCCATCGGCGCCATGCCGAGCTCGGAGGACACCTGCACCACCAGCAGGTTGGTCGAGGTGCCGATGGTCGTGCAAACGCCGCCGACGATGGTCGCGTAGCCCACCGGCATCAGCATGGACGAAGCCGGCGTGCCCGTCCGGAGGCCCACACTGATGAGGATCGGCAGCAGCATGGCCACCACGGGCGTGTTGTTGAGGAACATGCTGAGCACCGCCGCCAGCAGCAGTGCGGCGAGCAGCGCCAGGCTCGGGTTCTTCAGCCAGAGCTTCGCCAGCCGGTCGGCCACCGGCTGCAGCGCGCCGGTCACCTCCAGCCCGCGGGTGCACATCAAGAGCGCCATGATGGCAATCAGCGCGGTGTTCCCGAAGCCCGCGAGAAAATCCGCCGCGCGGAGCGTGGCGCCCGAGGGCGAGGCGTAGGGGAAGACCTCGAAGCCGACGATCAGCAGCGCCAGCACCACCAGCGCCGAGTTCTCCATCGGGATGCGGTCCCGGCTGAACATGAACAGGGCGCCGACCGCCAGCACCATGACGGCAAGGCCGTGCAGGTCCGGCGGGGCGGGCATCAGGTCAGGCGTGGCCGGCTGGAGGAACTGGAGACGCGGGGGCTCAGTGCGCGACGATGTCGAGGTATTCGGCGCCCCGCATCAGCGTGCGGAAGCTGGTCTGGTCGACATGCACCAGGTCCTCGTGGTCGCCGGCCTCGAAATACACGTCGTCGGCGGCCCGAAGGTGCGTGTCCACCACGGTCGGCACGCGGTAATCGGGGCCGAGCGGCGGGATCGCGCCCTTGTCGCAGTCGTAGAACAGCTGGTCGAGCTGCTCCTCCGGGATGAAGTCCAGCTGGGGGCGGCGCAGGAGCTGGCGCAGGCGCTCGAGATCGAGCTGCTCGCTGGCCGGCACCACGGCCAGCAGCGGGCCGATGCTGTCCTTCAGCACCACGGCCTTGGCCAGCGCGCTCGGGTCGACATGCGCCGACCGCGCCGCGGCGAGGCTGGTGTCGGTGTGATGGTGACGGAGGATCTCGAAATCCACCTTGGTCAGGGCAAGGGCGTAATTCACCGTCTTGGCGAGGCTCATATCGATGCTCCGTCAGATCGATCGGAATCCGATTATAGCGGTTCCACCCGCGTCGGCAGGCGCTCGGTCTCGACCAGCTCGACAAACTCGTCGCCCAGCCGGCGGGCGTCGGCAATGGCGATGCGCCAGCGGCGCTGCCGCTCGCGGGTGTCGAACGCCTCGAAATCCTTGCGGTCCGGGATCTTGCCGCCGGGCAGGCCGGCCACGAAGTCCTCCGTCGGGCACAGCAGCACCGTGCGGTCGAGCGAGTTGATGCCGGCCCGGCGCCAGGGCAGCAGCTTGTCGAACCAGCCGGGGACGAGGTACGGGTAGAAATGCGGGTACATGACCAGCCCGTCCATGCCCGACAGGGGGCTGTCGAAGTGGTAGTCCACGATCCCGCCGTCTCGGTACACCCCCGGCGGGGCGCCGGGAATGTCCCGCACGCCCTCGAGCACCAGCGGCACCGCCCCCGAGGCGAGGACGGCAAGCGCGAGGTTCTCGGTGCTCAGGGGCACCTGTTCCGCCGGCAGGACGGCTGGATCCGCGAACGGGGCCCGGCCGCGCGGGTCGTGGAACAGGACCCGCTCGAACGTCATACCGAGGGTGTCTCGGGACAGCACGTTGCCCAGCGCAGCCACGGCCAGCCCGCACTGCTGTCGCCAGGGCGTCTCGGCGGCGGCCAGGTGCCGCGCCCGGGCCACCACCAGGTTCAGGCGCAGGGAGGGATGCGAGAGGATCCGGTGGGCGCCGTCCGGCCCCAGCAGGTGTTCCAGCAGCTCGCGGCTGGTGGCACTGACTTCCGCCGCGGTGGGTCGCTCGCCGTAACTCTGCTCCACGTAGGCCTCTTCCAGGCGGTCCAGTGCTGCGAGGGGATCGGGCAGCGCATGGCAGCAAGAGCGCCAGGCACCGATCGACGAGCCGATCAGGAACAACGGCGAATGGCGACGACCGATGAAGTGCGTTGCCAGCGCCCGGTCGAGGCCGCCGATGGAGAACCACTTGGCGCTGCCCGAAGCGCCGGCCATCACCGAGAACGCGTCAGGGTCGTAGCCGTTCTCCCGAAGGCTCCTCAGTGCCGTCGGCCCGGCCAGGATGCGGAGGGCGGTTGCTGCCATGCAGCGAAGGATACGGCGGCCGCGCGGGCGGTGACAGCCCCCGGGGCTCCGGACCGCATCTGCTAACATCCCGCGGATGATCGAAACCGGCCCTGCCGTCACCCTCACGTTCCTCGTCTACCTGCTGGTGGTCCTGGTGATCGGCATCGTCGCCTGGCGCAGCACGGCCAACCTGCGTGACTACATCCTCGGCGGCCGGCGACTCGGCCGCTGGACCACGGCCCTCTCCGCCCAAGCCTCCGACATGAGCGGCTGGCTGCTGCTGGGGCTGCCCGGCTTCGCTTACGTCGCCGGGCTCGAGTCCGCCTGGCTGGTGCTCGGCCTGCTGGCGGGCACCTGGCTCAACTGGCGCTTCACCGCGAGCCGCCTGCGCACCGCCTCCGAGGCCTACGGTGACGCCCTGACGCTGCCGGAGTACCTGCAGCGCCGCTTCGCGGATCCCCACGGCCTGCTGCGGCTGCTCGGCGCGGCCGTGGTGCTGCTGTTCTTCACCTTCTACACCGCTTCCGGCCTGGTGGCGGGCGGCAAGCTGTTCGAGGCCGTGTTCGGGCTGCCTTACACCTGGGCGGTCGCGGCCGGCGCCGGCGCGGTCCTGGCCTACACCTTTATCGGCGGTTTCCTGGCCGTCAGCTGGACCGATGCGCTGCAGGGCATGCTGATGCTGGTCGCGCTGGTGCTGGTGGCCTGCTTCGGCGTGGTGGTGGCCGGC
>JASFEC010000171.1:0-5275 GCA_050125045.1 Gammaproteobacteria bacterium
AGTGTGGATATATACAGCAGCCGCCGGCGCCCGGCAACCCCCCGCCCGGCAACCTCGCGGTAACAGAACCGTGCTTGTATTGGCCTGACGCGTTATGTAAGTTATGGACCGCGCGTAATCGCGGTAGAACGATTCCGCCGCGAGCCAAGCATGCTGAAAACCATCGTGTTCACCAGGGGATTGCAATCCATGAAGAAGAATTTTCTCTACGCAGGCGCCGCCATCCTTGCGCTGGGTGTGACCAGTGGCTGTGCCACCGTGACTCCGGAAGACCTCGACGCCGTGCGCGCCACGGCTGAGCAGGCCCTGAACGAGGCGCGTGCCGCTACCGCCGGAGCCGAGGAAGCCAAGCGCATCGCCACCAACGCCCAGAACACCGCCAACCGCGCCGCCCAGGCTGCCAGCGAGGCCCAGGCCGCCGCTGCCGCCAACACGGATCGCATCGAGCGGATGTTCCAGCGCTCCATGTCGAAGTAAGACGGGTTCGCACCCACGAAAAAAGGCCGCAGCTTGCTGCGGCCTTTTTTCATTGCAGCCCCTGCTGCAGATGGAACCAGGTCACCCCCCCGCCGCCCGCAGCTCCCGCAGCGGCACTTCCGTCGGCACCCCCGTGGCGGCCGCAAAGATCATGTCGGCCCGCGCCCAGTCGATCTCGACCCCGCGTTCGTAGGCCGCCGCCCGCAACAGGCTGGTGAAGCGCATGCGCAACTGCGACTCGCTCTCCTCCTCCAGCGGCGGGTGCACCTCGGCGTAGAGCGTGTCCGCCGCCCAGCCGACCTTGATCGGCTCGCTCATGATGCGCACCGGCGTGCCCACCGGCACCAGCGGAAACAGGTGCTCGATGTGCTCGGGGAACATGCGGATGCAGCCCGAGGTCACGCGCATACCAACGCCATCCGGGTTGTTGGTGCCGTGGATCAGGTAGGAAGTCAGGTTCAGGCGCATGGAATAGCTGCCGAGCGGGTTGTCCGGCCCGGGCGGCACGACGCGGGGAAGAATCTCGCCCCGCTCGGCACGCGCCTGGCGGATCGACTCGGGCGGGTACCAGGACGGATTCTCGTGCTTGGCGACAATCTTGTGCGTGCCCAGCGGCGTGTCCCAGTCCATCTTGCCGATGCTGATGGGGTAGGTCATGACTCGGGCAGGCTCGCCGTCCTCGGGCTCGGGGAAATAGTACAGCCGGTACTCGGGCAGGTTGATGATGACGCCCTCGCGCTCTCCCGGCGGCAGCACATAGCGGGTCGGCAGCAGCACGCGCGTGCCGTCACCGGGAATCCAGGTGTCGACGCCGGGGTTTGCGCGCTGCAGCTCGTGGTAGCCCACGCTGTAGTCACGGGCTACGTCCAGCAGGGTGTCCTCGTGGCGGGTGTGCATCCACGTCGGCGACCCGACCAGGTCGACGCCCTCCGGAGGCAGGATGAAGCTGGCCGCCAGCGCCGGGCTCCCGAGCAGGAGCAGGCAGATCAGGCAGGCGTGCTTGCGGAAGGCTCGGGTCACTTCGTCACCGTCGGTGTCGATCAAGCGGCCTATATTCTAACTGCCGCACAGCCTTGCGGCACAGCGTGTGTGCGCCGCGGTTGACGGCCCCGCAGGCGAACTTTAGGCTTCCTGCACCGACAGGGAGACCACGCCATGAGCCTCAGGATCTCGATCGAACTCAGCGCCCGGGACTTAAAGCACATGCGGGACGCCATGAAGAAGGCGCGCCGGACGGTCCGGGACGCCGAGGACAGCGATATCCTCGACGCAGCGCGCACCCTGCTGCAGGAAGTCCAGAGCCGCCGTGTGCCGAATTACGTGCGGGAGCGGATCGATCGCCTGCAGGCCATGATCAACATTATGGAGGACGAGGAGTGGCCGCTGACGCGCGGCGAGCGCGAGCGGCTGCTGGCCGTGCTGGTCTACTTTTCCGACCCTGAGGACATCATCCCCGACGATATTCCCGGTATCGGCCTGCTGGACGATGCCATCATGATCGAGCTCGCGTTCCGCGACCTGAGGCACGAGATCGAGGCCTACCAGGACTTCTGCGAGTTCCGCCACAAGTACGACTCGGGCTTCCGCCTGCTGCGGGATCCCGCCCGGCGGGAGAAAAAGCTCGGCACACGCCGGGACCAGCTGCGCGAGCGCATCGCCCGCCGACGCGAGAAAGAGCCGGCGCCGGTGCTCTGAGGTCGAGCGCGACCGGTAATTCTCCATGCGCAGGGTGGTCTTCAACCAGAAGGGCGGCGTCGGCAAGTCGAGCATCACGGCCAACCTGGCCGCGATCAGCGCGGCGCGCGGCCGGGACACGCTGGTCGTCGACCTCGATGCCCAGGGCAACGCCAGCCAGTACCTGCTCGGCGACGCGTGGGAGACTGCCGAGAGCGATATCGCCGCTTTCTTCAACGATGCCCTCTCGATCCGACTGCTGCCGCGGGACCCTTTGCGCTACGTCACGCCGACCGAGTTCGAGGGACTCCACCTGCTGGCCTCGTCCCCCGAGCTGGCCGAGCTCCAGGGCAAGCTTGAGGCGAAGCACAAGATCTACAAGCTGAAGGAACTGCTGCTCAGGCTCGCCGAGCAGTTCGACGCGATCTACATCGACACCCCGCCGGCGTTCAATTTCTACACGCTCTCCGCGCTGATCGCCGCGGACACCTGCCTGATCCCCTTCGATTGCGATGATTTCTCGCGGCGTGCGCTGTACACGCTGATGGACAACCTGGCCGAGACGCGGGCCGACCACAACCCGGAGCTCGAGCTCGAGGGGATCGTGATCAACCAGTTCCTGGCGCGCGCCAACCTGCCGCAACGGCTGGTCGAGGAGCTGCGCGAGGAAGGACTGCCGGTCCTCGGGACCATGCTGTCGTCCAGCGTCAAGATGCGGGAATCGCACGACCAGTGCCTGCCGCTGGTGCACCTTGCGCCCCGCCACAAGCTGACCGGGGAATTCGAGGCGCTGTACGACGAACTGCACCGCTGAGGCGGCGCCGGGTGCCTCAGGCGGCGTCCTCGCCCGACTCGCCCATCATGCGCTCCTCCAGCTGCTCCCAGGCACGCTGACTGGCCCCGAACACGTCCTCGTAATCCCGGATCGCGGCGGTCACCACCTTGGCCGCATGGTCGCGGCCGTAAGTCGCCATGATCTGCACCCCCGACGTCATGTTCGGCCCCATCTTGTAGGTGCTGAAATAGTGCTGCAGGCGCTGGATGAGCACCTCGGGCAAGTCGCTGATGTCGTGCGCCTCGCTCCAGATGTAGTCGTTGCGGAGCACTGCGATGATCTTGTCGTCGGCCTCGCCGCCGTCCAGCATCTGGATGCCGCCTATGACCCGCGAGTTGAGCAGGATGTCGCCGCGCTCGATCTGGCGCTCGCTGATGACGCAGATATCAAGCGGATCACCGTCAGCCCGCTTGGCACCCGGCGTCAGCTTGCGGACGCGCTCGTCGCAATAGCTCTGGGGAATGAAGCCGTACAGCACCGGAGGCGCCGCCGACGTACGCTGCGGCCGGTCGACGATGGTGTACCCGGATTCCTTGTCGACCTCGTATTTCACCAGGTCGAAAGGAGTGATCTCGATGTAGGCGCGGACCTCCAGCGGCGGGTTGGTGCCCGGGCTGAGACCGTGCCAGGGGTGGGGCCGCCAGCTGTGGAACTGGGCGGAACGGTCGATGTCGGTCATGGTGGGTGTAACCTCTGTTCCAGGCGCCGCGAATCCGGGTGGCGGCGCGATGCGAAATAGCTTACATGAACACGCGACTCGGTTCCGCTTCTCCCTGGGTGCCCACGCTCGTCAACGCCGTGGCGTTCAACATCGTCTGGGCGGCGACGGTGTTCGGCGCCGCGGCCGGCCTCGCATGGTCCGGCCCGCTGGCCTTCGCCGCGTTTGCGCTGTTGCATTTTCGCCTCACTTCGCAGCCGCGCTATGACGTGGCGGCGGTAACCGTGTTCGGACTGGCCGGCATCCTGATCGACAGCGCCTGGTCCTTGTCCGGCGCCCTCAGCTACGCCGCCGGATGGCCGGCACCCTGGTTTGCGCCCGTCTGGCTGGTAACGCTCTGGATGGCCTTCTCGCTCACCGTCGGCCATTCGCTGGGCTGGCTCCGTCCGCGGCCGGCACTGGCTGCCCTGTTCGGCTTCCTCGGCGGCGGTTTCTCGTATTGGGTGGGCGCGCGGATCGGCGCCGTGGAACTCGCCATCTCCGGCTGGCTCTACGGTCTCCTGGTCGGCATTTGTTGGGCGGTCGCCCTGCCGGCGCTGCTCCGGCTGACGGCGGTTTTCGCGCGGCCTCGGTTACCAGCGTACCAGGGCTGACCCCCAGGTAAATCCGCCGCCGAACGCTTCCAGCAGCAGGAGATCCCCGGCCTTGATCCTGCCGTCGCGCACCGCGACGTCCAGCGCCATCGGGACCGACGCCGCAGAGGTGTTGCCCGTGTCCTGAAGCGTCAGCACGACACGCTCCATGGGGAGCTCCAGTTTCTTCGCCGTCGCCTGAATGATACGAACGTTCGCCTGGTGCGGAATCAGCCAGTCGATGTCTTTCTTCTCCAGGCCGTTGGCAGCCAGGGTCTCGTCGACGATGCGGCCGAGCGTGTTGACGGCCACCTTGAAGACCTCGTTCCCCTTCATCTGGATGGAGTTCTCGCCGCCCACCGGTCGCATGCCCGTGCCGACGCCGGATGGGAAATACAGCAGTTCCCGGTACTGGCCGTCAGCATGCAGGTGGGTCGAGAGCACGCCGGGCGCCGGGTCGGCCCGCAGCACCACTGCGCCCGCGCCGTCGCCGAACAGCACGGCGGTGCCGCGATCGGTCCAGTCGACCATCCGGCTGATGGTCTCGGCACCGACGACCAGCGCAGTCTTGACCGCGCCCGTGCGGATGAACTGGTCGGCCACCGCCAGCGCGTAAATGAAGCCGGTGCAGGCCGCCTCGAGACTGAAGGCCGGGCAGCCGTGGATGCCGAGACGCGCCTGGAGCAGAACGCCCGCATTGGGAAACACCTGGTCGGGCGTGGTCGTGCCGACAACGATCAGCTCGATCTCCCCAGGCGCGATACCCGCCGCCTCGAGGGCGGCGCGGGCGGCGTGCTCGCAGAGGTCCGTCGTGCCTTCCCCCTCCGCCGCGATATGCCGGCGCTCGATGCCGCTGCGTGTGCGAATCCACTCGTCCGAGGTGTCGACCATCCGCTCGAGATCGGCGTTCGTCAGCACCTTCTCCGGCAAATATCGGCCGGTGCCGATGATGCGCGAATAGATCACCCTGCCTCCTCGTCGAACGACTGCTGCGCCATG
>JASFEC010000172.1:0-5272 GCA_050125045.1 Gammaproteobacteria bacterium
GGCCTTGGCCCGCGTGCGCCGGCCCTGCTCGCGCTGCTTGTCCACTTTCTCCAGCCGGCGCGTCAGCATCCGGATCCGGTTCGCCAGCAGGCGCCGGTCGGTCTCGAGCTGGGTTTCACCCGGGCCGCGCAGGCCGATGCCGCCCTTCTGCCGCTCCAGGTGGGTCCAGCCCCGGACCAGCCGGGTTGAGAGATGCCGCAGCTGGGCCAGCTCGACCTGCAGCTTGCCCTCATGGCTCCGCGCCCGCTGGGCGAAGATGTCGAGAATCAGCCCGGTGCGATCGAGCACCCGGCAACTGAGCACTTTTTCGAGGTTGCGCTCCTGGCTGGGCGACAGGGCGTGATTGAAGAGCACGAGGTCCGCCTCGGTCTCGCGGATCAGCGCGCCCAGTTCCTCGGCCTTGCCGGAACCGATGAAATAACGCGGATCGGGCGCAGTGCGCGAGGCGGTGAGATGCCCGACGACGGTCGCGCCCGCCGACACGGCCAGGCGCTCGAGTTCCTCGAGTTCAGCCGTGGAGGGGCGACCGCCGAACCCCATCTGGACCAAAACGGCACGTTCACCGTGCCCGGGGCGTTCGAACAACAGGCCCTCCCGCCGCCGCCTCAGTCCTGGCCGCCGTCGTCGTCCGGCCCCTCGCCGGGGGCGAGACGGACGTTGCGGGAAGGCACGACGGTGGAGATGGCGTGCTTGTACACCATCTGGCTGACGCTGTTCTTGAGCAGCACGACGAACTGGTCGAAAGACTCGATCTGGCCCTGCAGCTTGATGCCGTTCACGAGGTAGATGGAAACGGGCACCTTTTCCCTGCGCAGGGCGTTGAGGAAGGGATCCTGCAGCGACTGTCCTCTGGCCATCGAATAAAGTCTCCGTGTCGGGCCGTTATTGTTCCGGGAGTTCCCTCCGCCGGCAGTGCACGCACCGGCCCTGGCGCGCGCACCTGACGCCGAAGTCTAGCATATGGGCCCGCGGGTCCCGCCCTTAGTTCAGCCCAGCCAGCCCTCGATCTGCGGGCGGGCATCGGCCCGGCTGGCCAGCCAGTGCAGCTCCTGCTCCGACCGCAGCCAGGTCATCTGGCGTTTTGCCAGGCGACGCGTGGCGGTGATCGCGTCCCGCACCGCCTCCCCCGGGTCACGATCGCCCGCCAGGGCGGCCCAGAGCTGCCGGTAGCCGACCGCCCGGATCGAGGGCAGCCCGGCATGGAGGTCGCCGCGCTGATACAGCCCCCGCACTTCGTCCAGGAAGCCGGCGGCCATCATCTCCTCGAACCGCGCTGCGATCCGGGCATGGAGTTCAGCCCGGTCGGGCGGCGCGAGCGCCAGCTTCAGCAGCCGCCAGCCCTCAAGCCCTCGCCCGCCCCCTGCCTCCGCCTGCAACTCGGACAGGGGCCGCCCGGCCAGCTGCCACACTTCCAGGGCCCGCTGGATGCGTTGCGCATCACCCGGCTGGATGCGCGCGGCGGCCACCGGGTCGACGGATGCCAGCCGCCGATGCAGCGCCGGCCAGCCGTGTGCAGCCGCCTCGCGGTCGAGCGCGGCCCGCACCGAGGGATCCGCCTCGGGCAGCTCGGCCAGCCCCTGCTGCAGGGCCCGGAAGTACATCATCGTGCCGCCGACCAGCAGGGGCGTCTTGCCGCGAGCACGAATCTCGCCCATCGCCGCCAGGGCGTCACGGCGAAAGCGCCCGGCGGAATAGCTCTCCGCCGGGTCCACCAGGTCCACCAAGTGATGCGGCAGCTCGGCGCGCAGCGCGGGTGACGGCTTGGCAGTCCCGATGTCCATCCCGCGATAGACCAGCGCCGAGTCCACGCTGACGATCTCGAGCGGCAGGGCCCGGGCCAGCTCGACCGCGAGCCCGGTCTTGCCCGAGGCGGTCGGGCCCATCAGGAGGATTACGGGCTGGCGTTCCACCCCGGTGCTCAGCGCCCGCGCAGAAACAGCCGGTCGAGCTCCGCCATACTGAGCTGGGTCCAGGTCGGGCGCCCGTGGTTGCACTGGTCGGCCCGCTCGGTCCGCTCCATGTCGCGCAGCAGGGCATTCATTTCTGCGATGGTCAGCTGGCGGTTGGCGCGCACCGACCCATGGCAGGCCATGGTCGCCAGCACCTCGTTGAGCCGCTCCTCCAGCCGCCGGCTGCTGCCCTGCTCGGCGAAGTCCGCCAGCAGGTCGCGCAGCAGCGCCTCGGCGTCGGCATTGCCCAGCAGCGCGGGCACCTGCCGGATCACGACCACGTCCGGGCCGCGCCGGTCGATCTCCAGCCCGACCCGCGCCAGTTCTTCGCGCATGGCCTCGGCCAGCTCGCCCTCCTGCGGCGACACGCGGACGCTCAGCGGCACCAGCAGGGGCTGGCCGGCCGCCTCCGGGCCGGTGAGCGCCTGCTTGAGGCGCTCGTAGAGCACCCGCTCGTGGGCGGCGTGCATGTCCACGACGACCAGGCCGTCGCGGTTCTGCGCCAGGATGTAGACGCCGCCGAGCTGGCCGAGGGCGTGGCCGAGCGGCAGGTCGTCGGCCGGTGCCGGCGCCGCCCCACCGGGAGCCGGCACCGCCGCAGCCGCCACGGCAGCGTCCTCGATGGGCGGGACGCGGGTGGCGGCCGGGGTGTCCTCGCGCACGCCGAGCTCCATGGCGTCCTGGCGCGGCTGCCGCCACTCCGGCCCGGTGCCGCCCCGCCCGGAGAAACGCGGCGTTGCGGGCGGCGGACCCGCGGCGGCCGCCGGCCGGGTACCGGCAAGCGCCCGCTCGACCGCCTTGTAAAGAAAGCCGTGCATGCTGCGCGCATCGCGGAACCGCACCTCATGCTTGGTCGGGTGCGCGTTCACGTCGACCAGGGCCGGGTCCATCTCGAGATACAACACATAGGCGGGATGTCGGCCGTGGAACAGGACATCGGCATAGGCCTGGCGCAAGGCATGCGTCACCAGCCGGTCACGGATCATGCGTCCGTTCACAAAGAAGTACTGCATGTCCGGCTGCGACCTGGAAAAGGTCGGCAGCCCGAGCCAGCCGGAAAGGTGCAGGCCTGCTGCCGATTGTTCCAGCTCCAGAACGTGCGCCGCGAAAGCTTCGCCGCAGATCTCGGCCACTCGTCGCAACCGTGCGCCGGAATCGCGCGCGGGGCGGAGATCGAACAGTGGACGCCCGTCGCGCCGCAAGCTGAAACCGGTGCCGAAACGCGACAGGGCGAGGCGGCGGGCCAGGCCCTCGACGTGACCCGACTCAGTGCGCTCGCTGCGCATGAAGCGCCGCCGGGCCGGCGTGTTGAAGAACAGGTCCTGCACCAGGATGGTGGTGCCTTGCGGGTGGGCGGCCGGAGCCGGCGCTGCCAAGCGACCGCCATCCGCCGCGACCGTCCAGGCAGCATCCGCCCCGCTCGCGCGCGAGGTCAGCTCCAGGCGGGAGACCGAGGCGATGCTCGGCAGCGCCTCGCCGCGGAAGCCGAGCGTGGCGACCTGCTCCAGGTCGGCCAGGCTGGCGATCTTGCTGGTCGCATGGCGGGACAGCGCCAGGGCCAGCTCTTCCCGCGGGATCCCGCTGCCGTCGTCCCGCACCAGGCAACGCCGCAGGCCGCCGCCATCGATCTCGATCTCGATCCGTCCGGCGCCTGCGTCGAGGCTGTTCTCGACGAGCTCCTTGATGACGGAGGCGGGGCGCTCCACGACCTCGCCGGCGGCGATCTGGTCGATGAGCTGGGGCGGCAACTGGCGAATCGACATGGGCCACTAGGATAAGGGATACACGACAGCGGCACATGCCTCCGGGAGGATGCGCCGCAAGGCAGGGTCAGCGGGAAGGGCTCAGCTGCCGGGGATGGCGATGACCTGGCCGACGCGGATCCGGTCGTTGCGCAGCCCGTTGTGGCGGCGCAGTGCCGGGACGCTGGTGTTGTAACGGCTGGCGATGCCCGAGAGCGTGTCGCCACGTGCCACCACCACCTCCCGCGGCGCCTCGATGCGATCGCGATTCTGCGCGATCCAGGTGCCCGGCGGCGGGTTCCGGTAGAAGTACTCGCGAATGCCGGTGACCAGCGCGGTCGCCAGCTCGTCCTGGTAACGCTGGTTGCGCAGCCGCTGCTCCTCGTCGAGATTGGAGATGAAGGCCGTCTCGACCAGGATGGAGGGGATGTCCGGCGCCTTGAGGACGACGAAGCCGGCCTGCTGGACCGAGTCCTTATGCAGACGATTCACGGCGCCGAGCCGGTTCAGCACGAACTCGCCGACCTCCAGGCTGGCCCCGATCGACGCGTTCTGGGAAAGGTCGAGCAGGACCGAGGCCAGCACGTCGTCCTTGTCGTCGAGACTGACGCCGCCGACCAGGTCGGCCGCGTTCTCGCGCTCGGCCAGCCAGCGCGCCGCCTCGTCCGTCGCGCCCTTGCTGGAGAGCACGTACACCGAAGAGCCGCGCGCCTTGGGATTCTTGAACGCGTCGGCATGCACGGACACGAACAGGTCGGCGCCGTTGCGGCGGGCCTTCTCGACCCGCTGGCGGAGGCTGAGGAAATAGTCGCCGTCGCGCGTCAGCACCGCCCGCATCCCGGGCTCGCGGTTGATCCGATCCGCCAGCCGGCGCGCCACCGCCAGCACGACGTCCTTCTCATAGGTCCCGCGGCGCCCGATCGCACCGGGGTCCTCGCCACCGTGGCCCGCGTCCACCGCGATAACCAGGTCGCGATTGCCCGCGTCCGCGCTGATCACCGGAGCCTGGACCTGCGTCCCGTTGCCATCGAGCTCGATGATCAGGCGATGGCCATAGCGGCCCTCGGGTCGCACCAGGAAGCTCCGCGGCCTGGCCTCGCCGGACAGGTCCAGCACGATCCGCGCCTCGCCGCCCGCCTTGTTCGCGGCCCGCACCGATTGCACGAGCCCGGCCCCGGCCGGGAGCACGGTGGAACGAGCCACCGCGGCGGGCTTGAGGTCGATGACCACGCGACTGGGATTCTCGAGGGTGAAAACCTTGTGGCCGACGGGGGCGGAGAGATCGAGGACGACACGGGTCGAATAAGGACTGGCCCAAAGGCGCACGTCCTTCACGAGCACCGCGGCCTTGGCGGCCGGGGCCCCGAGCAGGAGGGCAAGACACAAGGTGGTTAGGAATTTCCTCGGCATTTCCAACAGTTTGGTTGGATATCGGGAACCAACTTTAACCACAAGCCGGGGCGGAACGCAATAATTATTATTAGAAACAGACTGCTGGAGTGAGAACCTAGACTCGATTCTGCGCGCGGGCCTGCGCTCAGGCCTCGTGAGCCAGGCTTTTTACGAGTGGCTCAAGCCGGT